>JAGWUK010000399.1 GCA_028868455.1 Burkholderiales bacterium
TGGGTACGGATCGGCGAGAAAGACGGCAACCAGGGGCTGGACAGAAACTTTGATGAGCGCCAGCATTTCTGCACGCTGATCGACAGTGACAAGCTCAATGCCGGATCGGCGCAAAGTTATGAGCAGGGCTGGCAAAGGGGTAATCAGCAATATTGGTTTTCTGTCGGTAAGGACGACGGCAAAAACGCTCATCCACTCAATTATTATTTTTCGTTGCCTGTCTCCGATGACAGGCGTCAAAACAATCCACCACAGAATCGCCCTGCCTATGAGCAGGGCTGGCAACAGGGTAACGCCGAATACTGGTATCAGCTGGGCGATCAGGATGGCAGGGCAGGTCGCAAGTCCAGCGACGAGACAGAGCGCGCCAGAGCCGGTGCCGCTATTGGCTTTCGTCAGGATTCTTATCGTCAGGGATGGCGCGACGGGAATTATGCATATTGGCAGCAAATCGGATATCAGGACGCGCATGACGGCATTCCCGACAGTGAGTTAATTCGTCGTGCTGCAAGTGCCAGGTCGTCTGGTCTGGAGGTGCGGGAAGACGCTTATGCCGTCGGTTGGAATAGAGAAATTGTCGAATACTGGAAAAATCTCGGCTGGAATGATGCCATCACCGGACGCGACATCCATACCCGTCGTGATGACGCAAAAAAACGCGGACTGAAGATTTTTGAAGCGGAATATCAGCAGCAATGGGAAAAACGTTTGATCCAGTATTGGCAAGACGTCGGGCATGCAGACGGCGACGGGCATCCGTTTCAATTGGAACAGCGCATGGCGAATGCGCGCAATGACAATGTTTTCGTCATTGCGCAAACCAGAGACGTGTATCAGCAAGCATGGAGCGAGCAAAATGCGCGCTATTGCACCACCGATCACGCATTTTCCTGGGGGCGTGAAAATCGTCCTATGGCAATCGAGGTATGTGCTGTGAATGCGCAAAATCGTTTGCACAGAGTCTGGTTGAGCGGACAGGATTACGAGCTGCTGAATGTGAAATTGCAGGCAACACAGCGGGACAGCAGGACGCTGGCAGATCGATATGAAAATGCTGAACGTCGCTTAGCCAGACTGGAAAAAGATATCCGGCGCGATCAGGAGGATAAGAATCGCCCGAAGTCCGATGACAATGCCAGACTGGACCGTCAGCGCGACCATGAGCGTCAGGAGTTACGCGACATGCTGCGCGAAACACGGCGCAGGCTGGACGAACTAAGAAATTGGGAATTCCGCTACGAACAGCAAATGCGACAAATACGAAGGGATAGTTATCTGGAGTAGCGTTGACGTAAAATTTTTCCGGCAAGGTATGGCAACTTTGGCCGTGCAACCCGGCCAGCGAAAAGCCGGCACGCGACAGGCGTGTGTTGCTTACGCGCGATGAATCGCAAGTGCATTGCTGATTGATTGCGAACCAGCATGTAGCACGAAGAATTTCGCTGGTACCTCGTCTGCAAGCAACTCAATCCTGAATACAACAGTTCAAAACGGATTGCATAGGGCGTGGTCAATTGCATATCTTTGTTTTGCCTGGCTGCGTGTAAAATCTTTGGATACTTTGACAGTCCATAGGCCGACAAAATGAAACGTATTCTGACGTGGGGCGCCAGCGCTTTTCTGGCCTTGATACTGATTTGCGGTGGGACTGGTGCCTGGTATTTTTATGGCAAGCACGTCCAGCGCGACGGTGAAATAGTCTTGTCGCACCTGACTTCGCCAGTGACCGTTCGTTATGACGAGCGCGGCGTGCCGCATATTCAGGCTGGCAACGAAAGTGACATGTACCGCGCCCTTGGATATGTACATGCGCAGGATCGCCTGTTCCAGATGGAAATGGTGCGACGTCTGGCGCGTGGCGAACTGGCAGAAATCCTTGGGCCGAAGTTAGTCGATCTCGATCGCTTGTTCCGCACGCTGAATTTGCGCGCACATGCCGAGGCCTATGTGCAAAAAATGGATAAACACGCTGCCTCCAGCCTCGCGCTGGATGCTTATCTGGATGGCATCAACCAATACCAGGCGACGCACAAGGCACCGTTTGAATTCGATTTGCTGGGGATTCCCAAGCGACCGTTTACTGCTGTCGATACGGTCGCTGTCTCCGGTTATATGGCCTATAGTTTTGCCGCAGCGTTTCGTACCGAGCCCGCACTGACATATATCCGTGACAAACTTGGCGCGGATTATTTGCGCATATTTGATCTCGAATGGCATCCGGACGGTGTACTGAACCGTTCTCCGCAACTCGGACAATCGGATTGGAACAAGCTCAGCCTGATTGCCAATGCCAGCCAGCAAGCGATTCAGGATGCCGGCCTGCCGCAAATGGAAGGAAGCAATGCCTGGGCGGTTTCCGGTCAGCACACGAGCAGTGGCAAACCTTTGTTGGCGGGTGATCCGCATATTGCCTTTTCTGCGCCTGCGGTCTGGTATGAGGCGCATTTGTCAGCGCCAGGTTTTGAGCTTTATGGGCATCATCAGGTGCTTAATCCGATGGCTTTGTTGGGGCATAACCAGCAGTTTGGCTGGAGTCTGACCATGTTCCAGAACGACGACATCGATTTGATTGCAGAAAAGCTGAACCCGCAAAATCCCAATCAGGTCTGGTATCACGGAAAATGGGTGGATCTGCAGAGTCGCGAAGAAATCATCAAGGTCAAAGGCGCGGCTCCTGTCAGGCTGATACTGCGGCATTCTCCACACGGACCTATCATTACGGACGCTTTTAAAGATAATTTTGGCGACACGCCGGTGGCATTGTGGTGGACATTTCTGGAAACTGAAAATCCAGTCTTGCAGGCTTTTTATGAGTTAAATCGTGCCGACACGCTGGCAAAGGCACGTTCTGCCGCCAGCAAGATTGACGCTCCCGGACTGAACATCGTCTGGGCCAATGCCCACGGCGACATAGGCTGGTGGGCCGCAGCGAAATTGCCTGTTCGCCCACCGGGTGTCAATCCGGCATTTATTCTGGATGGCAGTAGCGAACAGGCGGATAAACTGGGTTTCACACCTTTTTCAGACAATCCGCACGAAGAAAATCCAGCGCGCGGATATATCGTTTCTGCGAACCATCAACCGCAATCGGCCGCAGGTCTGCAGATTCCTGGTTACTACAATTTGCATGACCGCGCGCAAAGACTGGACACGCTTCTTGGCCAGCTAGGTAAGCAATGGAATTTGAAGAATACGCAAGCCGTTCAACTGGATGTCCGTACCGCGTATTCCGGGCGCGTGCTGAATGTGTTGTTGCCGGTGTTAAAGGATGTCGTCACGAAGGACAATGAAAAACGTTTGCTGGAGCAACTGGCGAAATGGGATGGCGACTACAAAATGGGGAGTATTGCACCAACTTTGTTCAGCCAATTGCTTTATCAGATTACGTACGATGCCATGGCTGATGAAATGGGCGCGGTGCAATTCAGCAATTTATTGCGTACCCGTGCCTTGGACGAGGCGATACCACGGCTGCTGGCGGACGCATCGTCGCCGTGGTGGGATGTGAAAAATACGCCCGAAGTAGAAACGCGACGGGATGTGATTGCAAAGGCATGGTCAGACAGTCTTGCACATTTACAGAAAGTGTTTGGTGACGACAGTAGTAAATGGACCTGGGGCAGGGCGCATACCTTGACGCACAAACATCCGCTTTCGCAACAAAAACCTCTGGATAAATTATTCAATATTGGTCCTTTCTCGGTGCCGGGTGGACGAGAGGTGCCGGATAACTTGTCGGAGCCGATAGGTCCGGCGCCTTGGGATGTGGTGTATGGCCCGTCGACGCGCAGGGTGATTGACTTTGCTGATCCGGATCATAGTGTAGGCATTAATCCTGTCGGTCAG
>JAGWUK010000400.1 GCA_028868455.1 Burkholderiales bacterium
TACAAGTATTCGAGCTGAACAATGCCATCTGGCAGCAAATTGGCAGCAAATTTCAACGCACCGACCAGACATTTTTAATATTTAGCTATTTTATGAATAAATTTCTTCGTTTCATTGCATAAAAAGAGCCCCAATTTTTAGCTAATTTAGCCCTTAAGATTTTTAAAAACCTGCCGTAGAACGGAAATAAATACATTTCTTGAGCAAAAAAAATAATATTTATTTGCAGAAACTCGCTAAAACTTTTTAGCTCCCGTCCGTTACCTGTAACAACGGCGGTCCACTAGTCAACAAGACAGACCAAAGTTTAAGGCTAACTCGCCAAAATTGAATAACTTAGGTAAGGAGTAACATCATGGCTGTCATTAATACCAATATTGCCTCGCTCAATGCGCAACGCAATTTAGCATCCTCCCAATCTGCATTGGCTACATCCATGCAACGTCTGTCTTCTGGCTTGCGTATTAACAGCGCCAAAGACGATGCAGCGGGTCTCGCGATTTCTGAACGTCTGTCCTCCCAAATCGGTGGTTTGAATCAAGCTGCCCGTAACGCGAATGACGGTATCTCTCTGGCACAAACCGCTGAGGGTGCATTAGGCCAGATCACCGCCAACTTGCAACGTATCCGCGACCTCGCCGTACAATCATCCAATGCCAGTAACAGTGTGACTGACCGTGCCGCGCTGAACAACGAAGCCTCTCAGCTGATTTCTGAGATCGACCGTGTCGCTTCCAGTACTAACTTTAACGGCGTTAATTTGCTTGACGGTAGCTTCTCTTCGCAAACTTTCCAGGTTGGTGCCAACAACACCGCCAATGACCGCATCAACATCGCATCGATTTCCAGCGCACGCTCCACATCGCTGGGTGTCGGCTCTGGCTCCAGCTATGCAACAACAGTTGCTGGTGCAGGTGCAGTTACAACAACAGCTCTGGCTGCTGGCGATCTGAGTATCAACGGCTATCAAGTTGGCGCAAGCGCCTCTGACGGCGTCTCCTTCTCGAATGCAAATGGTAGTGGTATCGCCAAAGCTGCAGCAATTAACGCGATCAGCGGCAAGACAGGCGTTACGGCAACAGTCGGCGCCACCGCTATCGCTGGTACTGCATCAACCAGTGCAACAGCAATTGCTTCTGGCGACATCACGATCAACGGTGTCAATCTGGGCGCATTGTCTGCATCCACATCTGGCGCACAACGCGGTGCTCAGGTTGCTGCAGCAGTAAATGCAATCAGCTCACAAACTGGTGTTACAGCAACATTCAACACCACTACCGGTGCCGTTGCCCTGAATGCTGCCGATGGCCGCAACATCACAATCACTGCCAGCACCAATGCTGCCGCAGCTTCCGCCAACACAGGTATCACCGTATCGGCAACTGGCGCCACAGACGTATCGACATCTACACTGTCGCTGACTTCCACCAGCTCTGCCGGCATCACATTGGCTAACGGTACAGGTACTGGTTTGACTTCAACCAATCTGACAGGCGGCTTTACTTCTGCCACCGTCACCGTAGGGGCAGGCGTGTCGTCACTGAATCTGTCAACGGCGGCCGGGGCGCAGTCGGCACTGGCGACCATTGACTCGGCGCTGCAATCGATCAGTACTTCGCGTGCGTCACTGGGTGCGTTCCAAAACCGCTTCTCGTCTGCAATCGTCAGCTTGCAAACGAACTCGGAAAACTTGACCGCTTCTCGCAGCCGTATTCAAGATGCCGACTTTGCGTCAGAAACAGCAGCAATGACACGTGGTCAGGTTCTGCAACAAGCAGGTACAGCGATTTTGGCTCAGGCTAATTCTCTGCCTAACGGCGTATTGGCTCTGTTGCGTTAATCAGCCTTAAGTCCTTAAGCATCATGTAAATAAGGTCTATACTGGTAGTAGCAGCCATCTCCCCTGGTCAAAAAGCTGATCAGGGGAATTTTTCTTAAAGGAAAAAGATCATGGACATCCGATCGGTAGGGAACACTCCCCAATCTGGACAACTGATCTCAGACAGAATTTCCACCGCCGACGCATCTGCGGCAGTCAGTCCGCAACCTTCTGCACCGGTGCAGACTGTCGATGCAGTCAAACAAACGTCCGCAGCCACTTCGCCACAAGAACTTGAAAACGTGACAAAGGCGGTTGATGACATTAACAAGTCAATCAAAAATCTGGCAGGAAATCTGGAGTTCAGCATCGACGATACCAGCAAGAAGGTCATCGTCAAAGTTGTAGATCAGCAAACCAAGCAAGTTTTGACACAAATCCCGTCTCAGGAAGCAATCGATATTTCTCGCTCTCTGGACAAACTGCAGGGTCTGCTTATTCATCATCAGGCATAGATCGCAACCCGTTGGCGCGTGGACATATTTTAAATTGGAAGGTATTTCCCCCTCTAAAGTCTAGTTTGCCCGAGCCGATAATTTAGTACAGTATGGTCTGAAAAGGGGAAACAACGTGGGCATACAATCAACAGGCATTGGCTCCAATCTGAATGTCAATGACATCATCACCAAATTGATGCAGGTGGAAAGCCAGCCACTGACTACGCTGGCAAAAAAAGAAGCCAGCTATCAGGCAAAATTGTCTGCCTACGGCACCTTGAGCAGCGCCGTCAGCAGCTTTCAAAACAGCATTACTGCACTGAACAACACGTCTACGTTTCAAACCTTGACGGCCAGTGCGGGCGACGCAACGATTTTATCGGCCACGACAAGCGGCCTTGCGTCCGCAGGCAGTTACAACATCAATGTTTCCAAATTAGCGCAATCGCAGACTATTTCCAGCGCCGGGCAGGCCAGCACCAGCGCCACCATTGGCAGCGGTGCAAGCACCACAATTAATTTTGAATTCGGCACAATTAGCGGCGGCACACTCACCAACGGCGTCTACACTGGCTCAACATTCACGCAGGACGCCAATCAGGCGATTGGCTCGGTCACCATCGATAGCGGCAACAATTCCTTGCAAGGCATCCGGGATGCGATTAATTCCGCCAACAAAGGCGTCACTGCCTCCATTGTTGGCGACGGTAGTGCGACGCCCTACCATCTGGTACTCAGCTCAGCAAAGACAGGCGAAACGTCCAGCTTAAAGATCAGTGTCACTGGTGATGCGGCATTGCAAAGTCTCCTGAACTACGACCCGGCAGGCACCCAGAATTTCACTGAAACCACGACTGCACAAAATGCTACGCTGAACATTAACGGCATAGGCATTACCAGTGCCTCCAACTCGGTCACAGAAGCAATTCAGGGCACCACAATTAACCTTTCCAAGGTTGGCAGCACAACACTTTCTTTGTCGAGCAATACGTCTGGCGTTCAATCTGCCATCAATGGCTTTGTAAAAGGCTATAACGATTTGCAATCAACTTTGAAGTCCTTGACCGGTTATGATGCCAACGCGAAAAAAGGTGGCATTCTTCTCGGCGACGCTACCGCCCGCGGCATTCAGGATCAGATTCGTACAACCTTGTCCGCAGCCGTGAACGGTTTAGGAGGAGGCCTGACCAGTCTTTCCAGCATTGGCGTCAGTTTCCAAAAAGACGGTACATTGGCGGTCGACTCCGGGAAGTTACAAACAGCTCTTTCGACCAATTATTCTGATGTCAGCGGCCTGTTTGCCTCCATAGGTAAGGCTAGTGATAGTTTGGTCAAATACACGTCTTCTAGCGCAAACACCAAACAGGGATCGTATGCGCTCAACATTACAACACTGGCAACTCAAGGCGCCCTGAAAGGCGATCTCAACCTGAACGCTGGCAATACAACCATTGCGGCGAACACCAGTTTGAATGTGACGCTGGACGGAACCACCTCTGCCGTAAGTCTGGCAGCAGGCACATACACGTC
>JAGWUK010000401.1 GCA_028868455.1 Burkholderiales bacterium
GTTTTCAAATACCGACATTTTGCGGAAAGTTCCGACTTGGTCCACGCCCGCATTGGTACGGGAATCAGAGAGAAAAACCAGC
Source organism: Burkholderiales bacterium (assembly GCA_028868455.1). Lineage (GTDB taxonomy): Bacteria > Pseudomonadota > Gammaproteobacteria > Burkholderiales > Burkholderiaceae_D > Undibacterium. Next base: position 83 of record JAGWUK010000401.1, read on the forward strand.
CCGGCGTCAAGGCGCATGCCCACACAGTAAGTCATATTACGTATAAATAATTAACGGCAAATAAGGAATTCTACCTTAATTGGTTCCAGGCAAATTTAGCTTGGGGTCACCTGCACACTGACGCTCAATGTTTCATGGCCGCCGCCGCGCCGTACGCCACGCACCGGTGCAGCAGAATCATAGTCGCGGCCGACTGCCAGACGGCAATAGGCGCTATTCATCAGGCGGGCGTGGGTCACGTCGATACTGACCCAGCCTTGATAATCGGTATCGTGAACCCAGACATCGACCCAGGCATGGCTTTCTGCATGACTGGTTGATTCCGGATCGATATAGCCCGAAACGTAACGCGCCGGGATGCCGCGTGCATGGCAGCAAGCCAGGAACAAGTGGGCGTGATCCTGGCACACACCTTGTCCCAATTGCAATGCGTCAATCGCACTGGTTGTGACGATGGTTGCACCGGTTTGGTATTCGATTGCACCGCGAACGTGCGCGGCCAGATTCAGCAGGCTGTCTGTGTCCGCAAAACCTTCATGCTGTAAATTCCGGCAAGCAAAATCAATGATCTCCGGTACCGGCTCCGTCAGTCTGGTCGGAACGGTAAATACCAGTGGAGACAGTGATTCAACGTCGGTGATACGTCCTTGAAAAGGCGGTGTAATTTCAACGATGCCAGTAGCAATAATCGCTACTTCGCTATGTGGACCGGTAATCGTCAGCGTATGCGAACGGTTGCCGTAGGCATCCACATAGGCGTTTTGCTGTCCTGCAGTCTGAATATGCCAAGAGAGCGCATGTTGATGCAGCTCCGCGCGCGGGGTCAGGCGAAGCTGTTGTATCGTATAAGTCAGTGGCGCCGAATAGCGATAAATAGTCTGGTGTCGGATAGTGAGTTGCATAATGAATACTTGTGTACCGGTCAGGCTGCCAACGGCACGAGAAAATCGCGGCTGATGCGATTACCCAATTCAAATACCCTCTCCAGAAATTCGGTCAATGTGTCGTGCAGGCCTGCTTGTAAAATGTCATTGATATTCGAGAACTGTAATTCTGCGTGGAGCTTTCCAGCGAATCGCTCGGTGTCCGCTGAGACATCATTGCGCACTTCTTTGAGATTATTGACCACTTCGTCCATGCAAGCGAGCAATGAACGCGGCATATCACCGCGCAGCATGAGTAATTCTGCGACGCGTTCCGGCGTGATGACGTCGCGGTACACTTTGCGGTAAATTTCAAATCCGGAAACGGAGCGAAGTAAGGCCGCCCAGTAATAAAAATCCCTTTGCATGGTTTCTTTGCTCAGCAGTCCTTCTTTTGTTCCGTGAAATTTTACATCCAGGATACGCGCAGTATTGTCTGCACGCTCAATAAATGTGCCCAGGCGGATGAAATGCACGGCCTCATCCCGCAACATGGTGCCCAGCGTCACGCCCCGCGACAAATGGGAACGGTATTTGACCCATTCAAAAAACTGGCTCGGATCCCGCTCCAGCAAACCACTGGACAGCCTGTCCTGCATGTCCAGCCAGGTAGCGTTTTGCGTTTCCCAAACCTCCGTGGTCAGCGTGCCCCGCACGGCTCTGGCGTTTTCTCTCGCTTCGGTCAGGCAGGCAGCGATTGAAGACGGGTTCATGGGATCGCGAACCATAAAGTCGAGCACGTCTTTTTTCGTCAGCAAACCGTATTGATGGTCGAATGCGTCCTGTAATTCGGAAATGCCCAGCATTGCGCGCCAGCCTTGTTCGGCGTCGTGCGCTGATTGCGGGAGCATTGATGTCTGGACATTGACATCCAGCATACGGGCGGTATTTTCGGCGCGTTCTGTATAACGCGCCATCCAGAACAGGTGATCTGCGGTGCGGCTTAACATATCATTTCTCCAATATCCAGGTATCTTTGGTCCCACCGCCTTGCGATGAATTGACCACCAGCGAACCTTCTTGCAAGGCGACGCGCGTCAGTCCGCCCGGTACCATGGAAACGGTTTTACCGGACAACACAAAAGGCCGTAAATCGATATGGCGCGGTGCGATACCGTTTTCTACAAACGTCGGGCAATTCGACAAGGCCAGCGTTGGTTGTGCAATATAACCATCCGGTTTGGCAATTAATCGTTGACGAAAATCTTCGATCTGTTGTTTGGTCGATGCCGGCCCCACCAGCATGCCGTAGCCGCCGGCGCCGTGCACTTCTTTCACGACCAATTCCGGCAGATGCGCGAGGGTGTAAGACAGGTCTTCTGGCTTGCGGCATTGATAGGTAGGGACATTGTTCAGTACTGGTTGTTCGGACAAATAAAACTTAATCATCTCCGGAACATACGGGTAGATGGATTTATCGTCTGCAACGCCGGTGCCGATGGCATTGGCCAGCGTGACACGGCCAGCGCGATAGACCGACAACAAGCCAGGAACGCCTAGCGAGGAATCGGGACGAAACGCCAGGGGATCAAGAAAATCGTCGTCTATGCGCCGGTAAATCACATCGACACGCTTCGGTCCGCGTGTGGTACGCATATAGACGGCATTATCGTTGACGAACAAGTCCTGACCTTCAACTAACTCGACGCCCATTTGCTGCGCGAGAAAAGCATGCTCGAAATACGCCGAGTTATACATACCGGGCGTCATGACCACAACGGTAGGATCGTTGACCCCGACTGGGGCGACTGAACGCAGGTTATCGAGCAACAAATCGGGATAATGTTCAACCGGAGCGATTTTATTGCTGGCAAAGAGTTCAGGGAACAAACGCATCATCATCTTGCGATCTTCCAGCATATACGACACACCGGATGGAACGCGCAAATTGTCTTCCAGAACATAAAATTCACCTTCACCCGCACGCACGATATCGACGCCGGCAATGTGCGCATAAATGTCGGAGGCGACCGAAATACCTTGCATCTCAGGTCGGTACTGCGCATTTTTATAGATTTGCTCCGGCGGAATGATGCCAGCCTTGATGATGTTCTGATTGTGATAAATATCGTGGATGAACATGTTTAAGGCCTGAACGCGCTGTACCAGACCTTTTTGTAACTGTGCCCATTCGTGCGCCGGGATAATGCGCGGAATGATGTCGAAAGGAATCAGGCGCTCGGTTCCTGCATCGTCACCATAAACGGCAAACGTAATGCCGACGCGACGAAAAGTCAGATCCGCTTCGGCGCGTTTGCGTTGCAGCGTATCGGCAGATTGCTGTGCCAGCCAATTGCTGAATGCGAGATAGTGTTCACGGGTGACGCCGGTGGTGCCAGCTACATCCGCAGTCATTTCATTGAAAAACTTTGCCATGTTCAAATCTCGCTGTTTCGGATACATCAATACGCTATCAAGAAGCGTGCCAGTTCAGGGCGAGGAGCGTGTTGACACCTCATGATGAAGAGGAATCACAAATAGGCAAGCTCCTAGGGCTCCCGTATGTAGTCTATTAATTCTATCGTACGGAATTCCGGGCGGGGATAAAGAAAACTGACGACGACCATGCTGATAAATCCGGCCGGGACGCCATAGACACCAGCAGAAATCGGTGCGATGTTCAGCCATTGATTACCCGCATTTCCGCCAAACAGGGGATGGGTACTGATCATATAAAACACACACATGACGAAGCCAGTAACGATGCCGGCAATCGCGCCTTGCCGGTTCGCGCGCTTCCAGAAAATGCCCAATATCAGTGCGGGAAACAGCGCTGACGCCGCCAGGGAAAATGCGGCACCGACGAGAGAAAGAATGTCTGCCGGTTTCAGCGA
>JAGWUK010000402.1 GCA_028868455.1 Burkholderiales bacterium
GCGCCAGTTTGTGCCGACTCTTTAAATTTTGAAAGCGTATTGAACAAGCCCAACTGCCACTGCTCACTCGCCCAACCGAGCAGTGCATGGACTAGCCAGTAAGCAACGGGTAGTGCAAGCAACAAGCCTACGCGCACCCACTTATGAGAAAGGCGCGTGGCAGTATCTGCCTGCTGTGCGTTGTACGAAACTGTACGGAAAGTCAGGGCCAAGCCCATCAGGAGCGCTAGGCTCAAATGCACCCATGCCGTACGTGAGCCCGTCAGAGCCATCCCAATCAGCAAAACTGGCACGCATACGATATACAGTGCCGTGAGCCAATAGAAACGAAATGCCGACGTAGAAATTGGGTCAGAAACGGATGCCGTTTCCTCAGAAATTTCAGCAACCAGTTGATTTTTTTGTGAGATAAACAATGAACAGTGAGAGGTGGTGCAATACAAATACACGAGTGCGCCCAGTCCCATGGAAACCATCGTCGCCTGATGATTCGGCTGATTCAAATTACCGTATAAGCGACGCGGCGCATCGTAACCGGTCTGCGAAATAAGCGTAAAGAGCTTGGGCTCGAGTTTAAAAGCTTGCAATATCTCAATCGCACTGCCAATCAACCCCACCGCTAAGCCAGACCATGCCAAGGTCAACAACAAAGTCGGAAAGCCCAATAATTGACGCAAATACCCAGCCAAGCACACCACTGCCATCCCAGCCACTGCATAAAGCAAGGCAATATGCCCAATCCAAAATTGCTCCCCCACGCCAAGTACAGCTTGCAATGCCAAGACAGCAGCTAAGGCAGTTGGAATAATCAGCGCTTGTGGAAACAACCAAACCTTAGGCGTCACCACAAAATTTTGCGCTGGCGCAACGCGCATCACCCAGGCTGCAAACACCAACTGACAAGCCAACAAAGCGAACATCAATGCCGCCGTCCACTCCCCATAGAACGTGGCGACAGGCAAAGTATGCTGCACAACAAGATAGGCAAAAGCCCAAGCAAAGGCGATGCTAAGGAGGAGGGAATTTCGGGTCATGGGGAATCACTTCAATGCGAAACCGAATGATACTTGTTTTTTCAAATTGAAGTTAAGACTTCTAACCAAAAAATTATTAATCAACCTATCTAAGCCAATCACCAAACATACTTTTAAAATACGTTGGAATTTTTTTAAAATATATTTTGCTTGATTGATTTATTTATTTAAAATTGGTTTTGGCACCACACCAGTATTTGCCCACTCCATCATATATTGACAGAAGTACTCTGGTTTATTTTCTTTAATTAATCTATCGCACATAGCCAACATAATTTTTCCATCGTTACCTCCCTCATATTTTAATAAATGATTCAATAGTGAGAAGGCAGCTGACTCATCCCCCAATCTTGCTTGTATTAGTGCCGTTCGGCGAACATGCATAGGATGCGGAATGAATTTAATACTTTTCTCAAATACCTGTAGCCTAAGTTTCAGCTCTTCTTTTGTGGTTAACACGCCATCGTCCTCAGTATCAAGGTATGCGAAACGCGCATAATTTGAAAACCAGATTTTTGTCTGGACATCTTCTGCCTGCCGTATTTTATTTTCACGATATAATACCTCAACTTTTCTATAATCAAGCCAAGTCGTAGAAAGAATAAATACAGCTAAAATAATTACAGATACCACAGAAATCTTAGCTAGAAAATATAATTTAAAGCCACTTAAGTCAATCGACTTGTATCGAGGCTCCAATAGGCCAACAAAAAAACATAATGGCAGCCAAAAATAAAGATAGTGCAGTGGAAATTCTAACAAACTATGAATAAACAGGATTAATATCCACATTAAAACCAAAATTTGTACACTCACATCTTCAATCAAATCAATTTGACCATTTTTAGGCAATAATTTACCACCAGTCATTGATTTTACAACTCTTGTGCAATAACACAGCAAAGGTATCAGAACAAGCGCGGCCCCAATTAATCCAACTTTTGCTAGCAAATCAAGAAAAAGATTGTGTGCATTATTTGAGAATTCGACTTTTATATCAGAAAGTGTATTCTGAGAAAAAATTCCCCACGCATAGTCACCAAAGCCAATTCCGAAGTACGGGTTAGCCATGAATAAGCCCCAGGCATGTATCCAAAGTGGCTTGCGAGAATCGAATATATGACCAGATAAAATTTTCTGAAATGACGAAACATCAACAGCACTCTGACCGAGTTGCCAACTTCCAATCAGCCCACTAAGAACTAGCGCCGCCAGCAGCCCCCCCCCAGACACACCCCAAAATATTAATATCCACTTATACCAAGTAAATTTTTTGCTTAATACTATATATATTTGCACAGCACAAATAGTTAAGCCGATATATAACCAGGCCATACGCGATATTGTTAACATCAATCCTGTTATTAACATGAAAGATATAAGTGTCATTAATACTCTGACTTTAATTCCGTCGTATGCAAACCAAAAATATGCACAAGCCACCAGTCCTAGCCCTAATAATGTACATAGATGGTTAGCTTGATTCAAATTTGCATACATACGACGTGGCAAACGATCTGCTGATACAGGCGAAACCCAAGGAAAAAAATGCTCCTCCCATTGCCCCCACTGAATCCATGTAATTAGTACCGAAATAACCCCAACCGCAATAATAGCAATTGCTACATTTTCTACAATTTTCTGGATAGGCATAAAACGGCGTAGATGCGCAACAGACAGCATTACACCTATACCAGCACAAGCATAAACTAAGCCCATGAATTGAGCCCAGTCTTGATTACCTATGCCCAATAGCTTTTGGCAAACAAGCGCCAGCCCTAAGCCGATTGGGATGCCAACTGACATTGGTATGCGAATATCGTTTGATAAATTTTTTTTCTTACCCCATACAATGACTTGCAACACCAATATTAAAAATAGTGCGGCGCACAACCATTCTGTATAAAAATGGACTAACGGTTGGTTATGAATAGGTAACATAAAGCACAATACCCATGCACCAATCACTGCTTGTATCCGTTTTTCCATTATGCATCGAATATCATGTTAATTTCAAAAAACAAAAAAGCCCCTCATAAATGAGGGGCTTGCATATACCAACTAAAATTAGTTAGTCAGTACTTTATCAACATTGGCTTTAGCAGTAGCATTACTGAATGAGCTTGTACCCACTGCAAATTTCAACTGCGTACCTGTACCCGAACCAGGTGTCCATGTCACAGTATTGCCATCATAATTTGTACCAATGCCACCGACTTGAATACTAATGACACCTGCGGTAGACAAAGCGTAGTTTGTACACTCATTCGTTGTAGTTGGCTGAGACAAGCCTAAGCTACCCCAAGCGTCAGCTGCTGCAAATACAGTGCTGCCGCCATTCTCTTGCGAATAGAGTGCCAGCGCTGTTTTGATTGGTGTTGCACAACCGGCCACTTTAGCGAGTTTCGCACGAATTGTGTAATCTTGATATTGCGGAATCGCAATCGCTGCCAAAATACCGATAATCGCAACCACGATCATCAACTCAATCAAGGTGAAACCTTTTTGAGCACGTTTTGCAGCGAAGCGCATGGATTTTTTCAATTGCATGGTGATTCTCCTATGAATGTTTGCACTCTCTATTAAGCATGGAGTGTGCCAGCTTAAACCTTAAGCAAAATACACTGAAATTTTTCGTTTCCGAACAAAAGTCGCCATTTTGAGTCAGGGTACTGACAGTTTTTGTCAGTTCGTGTGATGTTTTCACACAAAAATCGACAGCTTTGTCACATCGATTTGATGCGCTCTTTATCTGCCTAAAATTCGCTTCAATTAAAAACGCCAGAAGCTCTCACTTCTGGCG
>JAGWUK010000403.1 GCA_028868455.1 Burkholderiales bacterium
GACGATGCGGGCAAAGTGGTGGATCTGATCGCCTTTCAAGCCTTGCGGATAGCCGCTGCCATCGAATTTTTCATGGTGCTGGTGCGCGATGATGGCGGCTGCGCGCAAAATGGGGCGATGTGATCCGTCCAGAATGGACATGCCGACGTCCGGATGCTGTTTCATGATATGCCACTCATCGGCGTCGAGTTTGCCTGGCTTGAGCAATACCGCATCGGGTGTCGCAATCTTGCCGATGTCGTGCATGGGTGCCGCCTGTTTGAGTATCGCCGCCTCGGCTTTGTCCATGCCGGATTCTATCGCCAGCAGGTAGCACACTTCTGCCATGCGCCGGACATGGTTGCCTGCCTCATGTGAACGTGATTCGACCACATCCCCGAGACGCATGATCAACTCGCCCTGTGTGTCGGTGATTTCCTGATTCAACAGAATATTGTCGAAGGCGATGGCGACGCCTGACGAAAACACTTCCAGTAATTTGGCGTCGATTTCCGAGACATTGTGGACGCCTTGCAAGATCAGCAATGAGGTTTTGCCGCTGCTGTTGGGGAAATAACCGACATAGGTATCGCCATATAATCGCGAAATCCGGTTGATGCAGGTGTCGTCGAGCTTGGCCAACAATTCCGGCGTGAAAATCTGATCGACGTTTTCCAGCTCACCAATTTTCGCCAGTATTTCATAACGATTTTCACCGGAGATGCCGGACGCGCCGCGCAGGCGTATCAGCATACTGTTTTCCAGTTGCAGCAGCGCCACGACTTGTTGCAAAAGTCCGTTGGCAAAGTCGTATAAATTGCGTTGTTTGAAAATATGGCTGGAAGCCTCGATGACACGTTCCAGACCACAGCGATAGGTTGACTGAAAGCGCCGGGCTTCTTCGACCGACATGATGTCGCGATAGGCGCGCAAAGCTGCAAAAGTCGTTGTGAACAGTTTTTTGCGATCGAGTTCAGTTTTCTCTTTGTAGTCGTTGATATCGTACTCAACGATGACATTTTCTTCCGGCGCCTGCCCGGGCTGGCCTGTACGCAATACGATGCGGGTAAACTGGTTGCCTAAATCCTGCCGCATCCAGCGCGCGACCTCCAGCCCTGCTTCTTCGGATTCCATGACGACATCAAGAAAAACCAGTGCAATGTCCGGTGTTGATGCAAGAAATTCTTTTGCCTGTTTTCCGCTATATGCATCGATAAATTCCAATGGGCGGTTATCCAGTTTAAAACGTCGTAACGTGAGCTTGGTAACATCATGAATATCTGGTTCGTCATCGACCAGAAGAACTTTCCAGGGAGGGAGCTTGGGGGTGTCCGATTTCAGGAAAGGCATAATGTTTGTTCCAGTCCATTCTGAGATGTGATGAAAACCAAACTAAGTCCTACACTTGAATTCTATTCCCTCACCCTCGGCTTGCACAAAGATTTTCTGTTTGCGATGGGCAAGATTTAACCAATTCACACAATATGCCCGTAGCATGCTGTAACTGATTGATAAGAAAGCAGAGCAGCGTGCTTGTGTGTGTTGCAAGATCGCGATTGCGCTGAATGGCGACGATCTTCGCACCAATCGGCTGGCGAACGTACCACACCGCTGGGGCAAAGTGGCCTGCGACCCAGGTAATTTAATGGAGAAAACAATGGATCAGCAATTTAAGGATGGCTTGAAAATGCGCACTCAGGTCATGGGTGAACAGTTCGTTGAAAAAGCGTTCAGCCAAGTCGATGCGTTTACGGCGCCGCTACAGGAATATGTCACGCGCAATGCCTGGGGAACCGTCTGGTGCCGTGATGGCCTCGACCTCAAAACCCGTAGCCTGATTACCTTGTCGATGCTGACGGCTTTGGGCAGGGCGCATGAATTGCGCGGCCACGTGCGCGGTGCCGTCAACAATGGTGCCAGCATGCAGGAAATTCAGGAAGTCTTGCTGCACGCCAGCGTGTATTGCGGCATGCCTTTAGCTGTTGACGCGTTTCGTTCTGCACATGAGGTGCTGCTGGAAATGCAGCAAATAGAACCCGCAACAAAATGAATGGGGAAATACGATGAATCAGGAAAAGAAAGCGTCATCCATCAATGCCGATGGCATTTATGAACCGTTTTTAATTGAAGATGTCGCCTGGGATTCTTTTTCACACGGCGAACGCTTTGGCAGCCGTTTCCGGCAACTCGGCGAATACGGTGGTTGTTCGCATGTCGGCGTCTGCATGGAAGAGCTGGCGCCGGGAAAATTCGCTTGCCCCAGCCACTATCATTATCTGGAAGAAGAGCAGATGATGGTATTGGAAGGCAGCCTGACGCTCAAGCTCGGCGATAAAGAATACATCATGCGCAGTGGTAGCTATGTCGTCTTTCCTGCCGGACAGACGGCGGGCCACAGCTTGTATAACCACAGCGATCAGGTTTGTCGTTATCTGATCATCGGCGAACGCAATAAGCACGATGTGATCGTCTATCCGGATTCCAATCGCGTCGCCGTCCGCCTGACTGGCGAAGGGTATAACAAGGCGGCCACCATGGAGTACTGGGAAGGCCAGCCGGAATAAGTTCTTTACAGACTGTCCAAGCCGCTACGTCACCGATCAGACACATTAACCTTGCAGGCTGTGCCTGATCGGTGAGCCTGTTTGCCGCAGACTTACTGTTTCATCGGTGGCGGACTATCGTCTTGCCGATTGTTTTTATCGTTCTGATCGCGCGGACGTGGCGGATGCTGAGGCCGGGCAAACAGGCCTTTGGGCGAATTGGTGCATGTTGCAGCAACTTTTTCGCCGCGCGGTGTGGTGATCTGCACATTATCCCCCGCTTTTTTGCCTTTGCAATCTTCGTAAGCCTGTGGCGGCGGTTCACGGCGTGGCCCACGCTCTGCGCCGGCTTGCGGCGGCCGCGGGCCATTTTCCTGTGCCTGTGCAAGGGGCATGGCAGACAAACTAGCCAGCAACAACATAGCGCTCAAAGTTACGGTTTTCATGGTGCTTCCTTTCTCTCTGTCTCAGGACGGATGCAAAATCATTTCAGCAAGTCAACAACGAAGGCTAAACACATCGTACACATTGCACAAATCGTACGACAGGAAACCATCACCTTGCTGCAGCAGTTTTGCGTAAGCCCCAAGTCGGTTCAATGATGTCGGTTGACAGGCATCACGATAAGGCGCAAATGTGAAGAAAAAATGGAGTTTCGCAGTAATTACTACGTCGTAGAATGCGCTAAAAAAACGGCAACCTGCCACACATTTGCGCGAGCAAAGCGAATCCATCGCTACGCTACCGGTGAGCTGACCTTACCCATGCGTCCGCCATGCTGAGTTTTTACATCATTGATAAAATACCATGCCGAAACACGTGGCATGGACATTAAGCAAACTCAACAGCACGCGATGAAACCGACAAAACACACCGTACTCATCACCGGCGGAGCGACAGGAATTGGCTACGCCATCGCCAGAAAATTTCATGCAGCAGGCAACCGCGTCATTCTTGCAGGCCGTTCCGAAAAGTCATTAATACAGGCATGCAATCAGATGTCGGGAGCCGAATTCAGCGTCTCTGACATCAGCAAACCCGAAGACCGGGACAGCTTGCTGCAACAATTTCCTGACGTGAATATTCTGGTGAATAACGCCGGTATCCAAATCAACACTAGCATCCTCGACTCCACGCCAGCGCAAATGGAATACGAGCTGAATATTAATTTTCTGGCTGCGGCTTTATTGTGTCGCGCTTATCTGCCGCGAATGGTGCAACAGACAGACGCAGCCATCATCAATATTTCGTCTGGCCTGGCCATCGTCCCCAAAGAAAACGCTTCCATGTATTGCGCGTCGAAAGC
>JAGWUK010000404.1 GCA_028868455.1 Burkholderiales bacterium
TTATGCAAAACGACCCCGGCAGCGTTATAGCGCTTAGTCATACAGGGTTGTACTGCCTTCGTTGCTACGCGTTGCTGGAACGATTTTGCGTGAGTCCTATGTCGTAATTTTGGGTACGTCCAATTTTGAAAAGAGATGAAAATAATGACCAGGCAATTGTTGGGAGTGGTGGGGTGGTCGGGAAGTGGAAAAACAAGCTTGCTTGAATATCTGGTGGCAGCGCTGACATCGGCAGGAAAAAGCGTCAACGTCGTCAAGCATAGTCATCACGATATTATTGTTGAGCCGCCGCAAAAAGACAGTGCGCGACTGAGAAATGCTGGCGCTGCCGAGGTGCTGCTGGTATCGCCATTCCGGTATGTATTGACGCGGGAGTTGCGAGAGGTTGATGAGCCGCCCTTATTGGATTTATTGCCGCGATTAAGTGCCGCAGACTTGACGCTGGTGGAAGGGTATAAGTGGGAGTCTATTCCCAAGCTGGAAGTGCATCGGCCATCAATGGGGAAGCCCGCAATTTATTTACAAGACGAGTGTATTGTCGCGATTGCATCCGATGCACCGGCGCCATCTGGATTGAGGGAGGGACTGGAATGGCTGGATTTAAATCAGCCCGCCGCTGTCCTCGCCTGGTTGCAAATCGCAATGCAGCAAAAAAAGTTTGAAATTAATTTTTCTTTACCCTAAAGATTCGAGCTTTAGCAGCCGTTACTAAAGGTAGATGGATAAGGGGAATTGTCATGGATGTTACAGGTATAGCCAATGTGGCAACAACGCTGGCTGATGTTGGGACAAGTCAGGCAATCAGCATTGCGGTTTTGAAAAAAACGAACGATATCGCTGCAGAAAGTGCAACAGCCTTGATTGAAGCGATTCCGGGTAATCAGTCTGTATCCAATTTGCCATCCCATTTGGGTCGCAATATCAATACGACAGCGTAGAGATTGCTTGTAATTTGAGCGTGCCTTGGTCGAATTGTCGGCTCTGCAGCAATGGATTCTGAATTTTGTAGTGTCAATATCAGCGCACCTATGTGCGCTGTTTTTATTTGTGTGCTTCCTGAATCTTGTCTTGGGTAAGCGGAAATCATCTTGCACTTAAGTTGACCTGATTGCTGATTTTACGCAAGCGCGCTGGCAAATGATCAGCGATAATCTTCGCTGCTTTATTTTATGAGAAATGACATGACGCAATTATCGTGGGGCTGGTCGGATCGCCTGAGCCTTAGCTATGAACCTATGGATGACACACATAAAGAGTTTGTCGAGTTATGTGCTGCTCTGTCAGAAGATAATCCCGCAACCTTTCTGCAGCGACTGGATGCCTTGATTGAGCATTCGATAGTGCATTTCGAGCAAGAAAACCGCTGGATGATGGAGACGAATTTTCCACCTGTTGGCTGCCACAAACAGGAGCATGATTCTGTGCTGGAAGTCATGCAGGAGGTTAGACGCAGAGTTGCCTTGGGCGAATCAGATCTGGCCGGGCGGCTGGCAGAAGAATTGCCTTTATGGTTCGAGCATCATGTTGACACGATGGACAACATGCTTGCGCGTTTCATGGCCACCAATCCGGAGCAGATTCCGGAGTCGCAAACTGAAGTGGAACATCCAGCCTGAGCATTTGCTTCAGGCTGTTGAAGGGCTGCGTTGCGACAAAGCGATCAGCCGGCGTTAACCTTAATTCTGATATCGCCAATGGTAACGATTTGTCCAGCACGGATTTTGGCGGTTTTGCGCAGTTCTTGTTGACCGTCCACGCTGACATCGCCGCTGGCGACAATCGCTTTGCCAGCGCCGCCGCTTTCGCATAAGCCCACCAGTTTTAATAACTGATTCAATTCTACAAATTCGCCTTCCAGGCTAAAGTCCAGTTTTTGCATATTTTTCCTGACAAATTGCAGCTAAAAAGGGGCGCAGCATACACTAATTTGCTGCCAGACGGGCACTTGCTTTGTTCAGCCAAATTTCCAGTTCGTCCAGCAATCTGGCCTGACTAAATGAGCAGCTTTCTTCGCTAAACACGCTGCCAGTCTCTAATCTGCTCAGCAGGTTTTCCAGAACCTCGGTAAATTTAGGTGGCAGCGATGCAAGTGCGACTTGTTGATTTCTCCACAATTGGCAAAATTGCGTTATTTCACATTGCTCGTTTCTTAAATTTTCCAGGCTGTTTCTCAGTTGATCGGATAACATAGGCATGTAAAAAAGTTAAAGAAAAAATTGACAGGACTGACGTTATGCCAAGTCTGCGGCTTGACGTTGGTATGTTGCATGTGGCCGCTTCTTCTGGTCTTACAGAGCTAAGCCAGCGACAGTTTTATTGGGGTTGTCGGCAAGTTTTGCTGTTGATTGCGTTGGGATGAAGCGCTAACTTTAGCGCAGACTTTTACCTCTGTCTCATTCAATTAAAATTTTTTTCGATGGACTGTAAGTTTGTTGTCGTGGGTTCGACTACTGCATGTAGGTTCGATATTTTTCTTAATAATGTGTTTACTTCTTCAGGAGATGGAAATGAATAACAAGGCATTGATTGCAGCAGCGTTGGTCGGTTTGGTTGGTTCTTCTATGGCAATGGCGGCAGAGCCAGTGAAGACCGAAAAATGTTTTGGCATTGCCAAAGCTGGTCAAAACGATTGTGCTTCGCCAACTGGTGCGCATTCTTGTGCGGGACAATCGAAAACAGACAATGACCCGCGTGAATGGAAGAAAGTGCCAGCCGGTACTTGCGAGAAAATGGGCGGCAAGACAGACATGGCAGCTAAAGGAATGAAAAAAGCATCCTGATCACTGCACCGCGCCTGAGAGGGCGCGTTTTTTTTAAGGCTGAAGCAAAGTTGTATCTGTCGTACGCGTCAATATCGCGCATGCGTGCCGAGTGCCTGAATGAGGATTCAGGATAACTTTGCATCAGTCTTTTTTCTCTTGGCTTATTTTTGAATGACTGAAATCAAACAGAATGTTGTTCTTGCCGCGCACGGCGTGGGGCTTGGTCTGCGCAGCAAACATTACCGGGATTTTCTGGACACGCAAGTGAATGTGCGTTGGCTGGAAGTGCATTCTGAAAATTACTTTGGCGATGGTGGTTACGATTTACATGTCTTGCAGACTTTGCGTCGTGACTATCCCTTGAGTTTGCACGGCGTTGGTCTGGGATTGGGTTCTGCCCATGGTTATGCGGATGCGCATATCGCCCAGCTAAAACGGCTTATCGCCAGAACCGAGCCAGCATTGGTTTCCGAGCATTTTTGCTGGAACGCGATTGCTGGCAGGCACATGAATGATTTGTTGCCCATGCCTTTGATGCAGAGCGCGCTGGATTTGGTTTGTCAACGCGTTGATCACTTGCAGGAACAGTTACAACGCCGCGTCTTGATTGAAAATGTTTCCACGTATTTGCGTTTCGTGCACGACGACATGTCGGAGGCGGAATTTCTATTGCAATTGGCGCAGCGCACGGGCTGCGGTATTTTGCTGGACGTGAATAATCTTTACGTCAATCAGATGAACCACGGTGAAGATGCGATGGAGGCGCTCCGTCAGATGGCAAGTTTGCCACCTGGAAGCATAGGTGAAATTCATCTGGCTGGCCATTTGCACACGGCAATTGCTGTTGTGGATGACCACGGCAGTCGCGTTGCAGAACCGGTCTGGCGATTATTTGAAGCTGCCTGCACTTTGCTGGGCACAGATATTCCGGTATTGATCGAGTGGGATACCAATGTTCCGGAATTAAATGTATTGCTGGACGAGGCGCGCAAAGCTGAGGCAGTCATCGCCGACAAACAAGGTGTGGCGGAGGCTATGCAA
>JAGWUK010000405.1 GCA_028868455.1 Burkholderiales bacterium
ATTTCACGTTCAGTGGTCGAAATTCGCCTGTTTTCCATGTTTTTTATGACAACCTGCGCTGAAATGGCAGGTTGTTCAGAGAATCCCTAAGTAATCCAGCAGTGGCTTATTGATGCTTATGGGCAACGGATAGCCTTTTAGCTAGAGCGTGTGGACATTTGTGATTAAAGGGCTGTTCACAAACGACTGATTGTGTTTACATCCTGTCTTTTGGATTGAAGACGGGATGCCGAGATTGCTGTTACGTGAAGACCAGTGGCTACGAATCGAGCCGATGCTGCATGGAAAGTCCGGAGACCGTGGGCGCAGTGGTGCAGACAATCGCTTGTTTGTTGAAGCGGTTCTCTGGATGGCAAGAACCGGCGCTCCCTGGCGTGACCTCCCGTCTGACTTCGGGCCATGGAACACTGCGTTCAGGCGCTTCTCGCGCTGGGCGGACAAAGGCGTCTGGCAGGCACTCTTCGCCAAGCTTTGCGAAGATGCAGACTTTGAGGAAGTGTTTCTCGACAGCACCATTGTGCGTGCGCACCAGCATGCTGCCGGCGCACCCAAAAAAAGGGGCAACAAAGTCTTGGCCGTTCTCGTGGGGGACTGAGCACCAAAATTCATGCGGCGGTTGATGGGCTGGGCAATCTGGCGCGCTTCCGTCTGACCGGTGGCGAACGACACGACATCACCGAAGCGGCCAATCTCATCGATGGCCTGGAGAACGTTGGTGCCGTCGTGGCCGACAAAGCTTTTGACGCCACCAACCTCATTGAGTGCATCGAGGCAATGAATGCCACAGCGGTCATTCCGCCTAAAGCCAATCGGAAGATGCCCAGAAGCTATGACAAGCATGTCTATAAAAGTCGAAATCTCATTGAACGATTCTTTGTACGCCTGAAGCAGTTTCGCCGTATCGCTACGCGCTACGACAAACTCGATATCCGGTTTGAGGCCTTCATTTCCATCGCTGCCGCTCTCATCTGGCTCGCCTGATTGTCCACACGCCCTAGTCATGCCGGTTGCGGAGCAAATTAATCTCACATCATGAATTTGACAGACTTTCTAAGTCATAAAGCTGAAAGTTGTTTGCCTCATGATTGATACACTTTGATACAAAATGACGCACTTTAATACTAAATGGCTAAATTTTAGCTACTAGTTGACACTTTTTGTGTGTTTT
This sequence comes from Burkholderiales bacterium, assembly GCA_028868455.1. Classification (GTDB taxonomy): domain Bacteria; phylum Pseudomonadota; class Gammaproteobacteria; order Burkholderiales; family Burkholderiaceae_D; genus Undibacterium. The sequence goes on from JAGWUK010000405.1 coordinate 1,169, forward strand.
TTGATGTTTTTTGCCGCACTTTGCCGCATAAGCACAACACGCTAAAAGCTGATCAAAACTATTCCACTGAAAACCAAAACTGATATCACAATATCGTATCCAAAAAAATCCCAATGTAATATGTAAATGCTTTTGGCATCAAAATAACTAGGCGTTAGTGTACACGACCAAAAAGCGTTAGTGTACACGAGCAAAAAAGCGTTAGTGTACACTGCCGAGGTGTACACTAACAGGGGGAGAATAAGCAAATGACCAAAACGATGTAGAAAAACTCGTCTCAATTATTCAGCGTTTTCGTGCAGCATTTTTCTAAGCAAATGAGGCACCAAAAGGTGCATTGGCATTCGCAGGTAGTGAGAGCGAACGAAAACCATGAATTGGGCAAATTGAATGCTGAACGTTGGGTGTTCGTTCAAAATTGCTCCAATCGCCAAAATGAGTTGGCGAAGGGTCCATTTCGTCGATAAGCTTACTGAACCACTTTGGTTACCGATCGAGTGCAATACGTCTTCTGGTGCAGATATTCCGAGGAAATGGCTGCGACACTGCAGGGCGTAGTACAGAGGGCCTGTAAGACCCAGGAGCTCTGCTCGTTTTCTCAGAGTGAGCCAGAAATCCTCTTGTTTTGAGAACTCACTGATCAAGCTATCCATGTCGACCAGATCTCGTAGTCCATGTTCCATTTCTCCATCGTGAAATAGGTGAGTAGCGCTATGCAGAACCATGTCTTCAGGAGAGAGGACGAATACATCGCGGTAAGAGGGTAGAGATCTAGCTTTCGCCCAAAGTTGGTTAACATCGGGCTTTGTAGCGGCTGTTGGTGGAATGATGGTGTGATGAACATCCAGGCTGGTTCCGCGCTCTAGATGTCGGAGCGGGGGGAGTTCGTGCATCCAGGTGCGGTAGTAACGCTGATCGTATGGATTTAGTTTGCCGGGAAACCATCCATGGTTGATTAGAATGCGCTCGGCATCTAGGATTTCTGAGTGATGCACCATAATGTCAATGTCGGACAGGGTTCTACCCCGAGCCGCATCGCAATTCATGGCGATGTAGGCACCACCTTTCAGTAGGATAAATGGAATGTTCTTCTCCGCGAGGGCGCGGTGAATTTCTGCAATTTCCCATCGCACATTCCGGTGCTGGCTGGTTGCTACTCGGTTGGCGCTTTCGATATGATTCCTGACCTGTTCGGGAAGCATCGTGGATGCGTTCAGACCATCGAGTAGATGCGCCAAGCGGCCAAGGAGGTGGCCTCGGCGTGCTGCATTGATGGCAAGACTCCATTCACGCAGAGATAAGACTTCAATGCCATGTCGCGGGGAGCGCAGCAGGCGGATCAGCGGATGGTTTGAGGTCATCTATAGCTTATCTTCGACGAGTCCGTCCAAAGCAGCGATCGCTTCTGGGAGCCTTGAATAGCTAAGAGAACGGCCAAGCGTATGATCGGCTATATCTGCCAAGCAATTAAATCCGTCGATGCCAAGAACCGGATAATTGAAACAGTTCTCAGCCAGTTGCAGCATGGTCTTCCCTTTGGTTACGGGCAGGAGTTCGAGTGTAGCCCCTTGTTGGAAGCGCGGAAATACCACTGCGAACGGAGTAGCGCTTACTCGAGCTGCGGCAACGCTTGGGGCGGGCGGGCACAGATGGGCAACGTCACCCTTGGCCGTATCGTGGATTGTTTTGCCAAAAAGCAAATTGTTGCCAAACTCGCGGATGATATCGATCGAGACATTCTTTAGGCCGATAGGGCGAGGGAACGGATGTATTTGCTTTGTGTTTAGGGATATTAATGCCATTTCATCGGATAGCAGACGCCAGCCGCGACAAATCAATGCTGCGCAGAGGGTGCTTTTCCCGCTGCCAGGAGTGCCTGGGAAGATGATTCCCTTGCCATTTTTCTCGACTACCGCTGAGTGCACAATAGCGAATTGATGACAGTGGTTGGCGATTACCCAGTTCAGTCCCCATTCGAACATGGCGAATGCTTGGCCAAGCGGCAAGGGCTTGAATGGGGTGTAATCGTCTAAGGTGAAGTTTACTTGCGGACGAAACCATCGCCGCAAAGGCGAGGGGGAATTGAGCTTGATATGAAAGTCGGTGAACCCGTCTTCCTTGCCGAGTGGGTACTCTGAGTAGAGACGAGATATGCCATCCGCTATATCAGGTAAAGAGGAGTGAACAACAAGCTCAAAACCAGCAAGAGATAAGCGTAATCCGCCATTTTTCAGGCGGTGCCGAATTTCTTCGGTCTTCAGTGAGCCGACTTTCAAGACGATTCAGTGATATCGATTAAACCGATATCCTGCAGTTCGAGCAGTCCATGGTCAATAAAATTTTCGATATCACCCTGCCAAAGGGTAAGTAGAGGCGCCGCCTCGGCGATTAAAGAACCTTTCGTTTTGGGTGCATCGCTCAGCAGATCGAATATGGTTGCTAAAGACGTATCCAGTAAGTGGGTTTTGCCCGAATGAACATCGAACAGCGCAATTTCTTTTCCTAGGCGACGAGCAGAAAATCGCTCGGTTCTCTGCCTGACTATGGTCTCTGGTGTACGCGTCACGTGAAATTGGGTGTGATCTTCAATTCCAAGTGCTGTCTAGGAAGGTACTGATTGACATTCCTCCT
>JAGWUK010000406.1 GCA_028868455.1 Burkholderiales bacterium
ACAAAGCTGGAATTCTGCTTATTCAATTGAATGTCCGGCTTAATCCAGCCGAACGCGATTGTTTGTGCTGCCGCGCCAATTTGCGTCGTTACTGCTTCGGCGGTTTTTGCCGCATTGTATGTGGCGACAGCAATACCAGCCTGTGCCGACGTGAGTCCCGCTGTCGTTGCTGCCGTTGCGAGGTTGCCTCCTTTTGCATCGGCAGTCGCAATGGCAATGGCAGCGGTAGTTGCCACCGTCTGGCTGGCGCCTGCGGTTGCTGCAGCGACGATCGAAGCGGCGACCAGAACATTTCCACCCAGTGCCGGGTTGGCAACGGTTTTGCCTATGGTTGTTGCCAGCGTCTGGATGGAGCTGAGCGCGAGTAGCGTGGCAACGGCGTCGGTCCCGTTCAAGCCCATACGCAGCAAGGAGACTTCGTTACCCCAAAGCTTCCAGGTGTTTTGCGCACCTTGCATTTTGCTCTTCCACCACTCGCGCTGCGTTTGTCCCAGCATGCTGACCGAAGATAAGGGATCGCTGGTCATGGCGGTGGCAACGGTGATTTTTTGTGCTTCCAGCAAATTGTAAACATCTTGCGGCACGATATAGCGTGTACCCATGCTGCTGTTAATAGGCTTACCAGTAGCCGGATTAACGGTCGACTCTGCAATCACATGATCTGAACGATACAGTCGCTCATCGGTCATGACCAGTTGTGCCAATTTCCCGAATTGGAAGTCGCGATAAATCTGGATGTTCTGGAACCCCGCCTTGTTGGTATCGAAGCTGACATCGGCTGGCATATATTCAAACCATGCCTGACTCGCATCGCGGCGACGCTGTGTCTGGTGCGTATCTTCACCGCCGGTCGTGATGGTATTGTTTTCATACGTTTCTGCATCTTGCCACGCATCGTCGCTGAACTCATGGTCATCCCAGATCGCGATATAGGCGAAGCGCTCGTGAACAGCTTGTTTGCGGGTGTCGCTACGATAGCTTTTGTATAGGTAGCGATAGTCGGCCAGTGTGGTTGCGTATTTCGCTTTGCTGGGTTTGCCGGCAGCGTCGTTTAATACGGTGCCGTTCGGTAGTTGCAAGGCCTGATGGCGGCTTTCAACCGTACCGGTCTGGAAAGCCTGACCTATGGTTTCGTAAATGTAGTCGCCGAGATGGATAATGAAATCCAGGCTTTCGTTTTTAGCGATATTTTCTAAAGCCGCCCAGTGATTGACGCTCCAGTCCTGGCACGTAATGTACGCAAATTGCAATTGCGCGATATCGGCGCCAGCCGCTGGCGCAGTTTTAAAACGCCCGACGTTGGAGCGGACATCGCCTGCAATGAACTGGTAAAAATAGGTTTGCCCTGCTTGCAGACCTGTGACTTTATTGCGTATCGTGTTATCAAACGAAGCCAGAACCTGCACCGTCGTATCGACGACCAGTGTGCCATTCAAAGCCTTGTTGCTGCCCAGCAGCGCATTATTGTCAGCGGTCGTCACGATCAGGCGCACGGTCACATCATTGCCGCTTGCCGCAGTCTGTACATTGTCTGCGCTGGAAGGCATGACGCGTGTCCATAACATGATGCTGTCAGGACGCGGATCGCCGGACGCGACACTTTGCGGGAATTTCCAATTCGAACCGCTGGCCGCAGGCAGGTTAGATGGCGGGGTACCGGTATCGGTCGTCGTGCTGCTGCCACCGCAGGCAGTCAGTGCGCCGGACGCGACGGTGACCGAGAAAAAGCCGCCATACTTGAGAAAATTTCTTCTATCCAATCTGATCTCCTTATATTGTTATGCTGGCATTAATTGCCAGACGCTAACAATAGTCTAAAGTTCATCAGACTAGTCGCCCGATATGTCCGCTTGATGACCTGAGGGCTAGGGAATTTATTCTATGTGTGCGCTCACTGACGTTGCGTCAGTCTGGCAATTCGAAGCGATATCCGACACCGTAAACCGAATGCAGACATTCATGCTCAGGCAGGCGATTTTGAATTTTTTTGCGAATGTTTTTAATGTGTGAATCGATGGTGCGATCATTGATATCCCGCTGATCTTCGTGTGCAAAATCCAGTAATTGTTGACGTGAGAAGACACGCTCAGGATGCGAAATGAATTCGGCCAGCAAACGAAATTCAACAGGTGTTAAGGTCAATGCGACAGAATCGATCAATACGCGCATATGTTCTTTATCGACGTGGAAACGACAGGAATTTTGCTGCGACGGAAGACTCGTCATCCGTCGCAGATGCACCCGCACTCGCGCAACGACTTCGCGGGGGCTGAATGGCTTGCACACATAGTCATCTGCACCGACCTCCAATCCCAGTAGACGATCAACTTCTTCAACGCGTGCAGTCAACATAATGATGGGCAACTGGCTGAACTCGCGCGTTTTCCGGCAAATTTCTATGCCATCCATGCCGGGCAGCATTAAATCCAGCAGGACCAGATCAGGGGTAAGGCTGCGTATTGCCTCCAGTCCCAGTAGACCGTCGTTTTGATGTTGCACCTGGTAACCGGCAGCAAGCAGATAATCGTTGAGCAAAGCAGCAATTTTCATATCATCTTCAATGATCAGTATCTTGCGAATGCTCTCCATATTCATTTCCTTTCAGGCGAATGGCAGACGGATCAGTATCTTTAATCCGCCTATCTCGGATGGCATGGCTTCGATGCTTCCGTCATGCGCTTCGACAAGCGCTTTGCAAATCGATAAGCCTAAGCCACTACCACCGTGTGCTCTGCTACGGGCATGGTCGGCTCTGTATAAACGATCAAACAAACGCGCATGCGCATCAGCGGATACGCCAGGCGCACTGTCCTCAATGCTGATGCAGGCGAATTTCCCCTGCTTATACAAGCTGCATAAAATTCGGCCTCCTGCATTGGTATAGCGAATACTGTTCTCCAGTAAATTTCCCAGGACTTGCATAAGCCTGTCGGCATCGGCACGGATGCTCATCGCTTGAGCCGGGCACTGGCAGTCCAACGTCAGCCCGGCAGTATTGGCGCGCCCCTGATTGCGTTGGGTTACTTCCTGCAACAGCGTGGCAGGATCAAGGTTCTGAAATAAAAAATGCAATCCACCTGTATCTGCCAGTGTCAGTTGTCGGATATCGTCCACCAGTTTGTTCAGATGAATAACCTCCGCATGCAGTGATTCCAGCGCAGCGGGGCTAGGTGCTCTGATGCCATCGATCAATGCTTCGATTTCACCTTGAATCACGGTAAGCGGAGTACGTAATTCATGAGAAATATCGGCCAGCATCTCTGTGCGTTGTTCTTCATTTTTTTCCAGCGTTTTAGCCATTGAATTGATGTGTTTCGCCAAGTCACCAAGCTCATCCTGACTGATCTGGCTAACGCGCGCATGAAACTCACCTCGTGCAAGCCGCTCGGTGACCCGATATAGCGAATTGACTGGCCTTAGCAGATGACGCGCCAGCCATACCGAGATAATGACGGCAATGAGTATCAGCGCCACAGCCAGCCAGACAGTCTGTCTGATTTGCGCTGTAACAAAATCCAGCCCACTGGCGTTTGAAATCTGGCGCAACGGTGCAAGACGCAATGTACCAATTCGCTGACCATCCAGCGTGATAGGAACGATCGTACCTCCGGGAGCATCGGGCGGGCCGATTAATGCCTGGCCATTTTTGTCGATCAAGGAAATACGTTGACCGAAGCGCATCGGATCAACCGGAGGTCTCTGTTCTGGTGGTGCATTTCTGGGCGGTGATGCAGCAGGTGGCGGTGCAAAACTGCCTGATTGCCAATCGCG
>JAGWUK010000407.1 GCA_028868455.1 Burkholderiales bacterium
TTCAAAACTATTTCAATTGCTCGTTCAACAATTGCAAAATTTTTGCTGCAACGGGTGACGAATCAACCTTTCCATCCGCACCATGCACTGTGACATGGCTCGCCGTTGAGTTTGACGCACTTTTTACAAGAATACGGTATTTCTGTGCATCCTTATTCGCGTCTCCTGACGATCCAAACGAGAACAATTTAGCAAAAAATCCTTCACTTGCGCCTTTTGTTTTGGCATCAATATCCTGATCAATATAGCGGACGAAATACAACCCCTGTGACCGGTCACGATCTTCAACTGTAAATCCTATTCTATCCAGAGCTAAACCAACGCGCCTCCATGAACGATCAAACCCTTCGTCCACTTCAAGGTACGTCGCCGCGTCCGTTTTATAAAGCTTGGAATGTTCTTTTGTAGGTTTAGTTGCCGATGCTACTGCAACCTTTGCAACTTCGGGATCTGAACCTAGGCGCACCATCAGACGAGTAAGAAATTCCGCCTCCAAGCCCGGATCAGAGGGTCGTTGCGTCCACATAGTTCCATCTCGTTGCGCACCGGTCAGAACCTCTTGCGCACCACGATGGCTAATATAAATTTCGGCACTACCATCCGCAGCGCGTTCGATACGAGTTCTAAATTTGTCTCGTTCACCGGTTGAATAAAGGGAATCAATAACCTTTCCCAAGGTATTGCGAATAATATCTTGCGGAATTTTCGCACGATTTTCTGCCCAATCCGTCTCCATAATGCCAGCTTCTTGATTCTCGACATTGATCAAAAAACCCAATTCTTGCCAAAAATCCTTTATTTGTGGCCACAGAGTTTCTGGCGCCTGCGCAACAACTAACCAGCGTTCAGAGCCGTCGCGCTCAATATGCATATTTTTCAGCTTACTGGGTGCAATGGCAACATTGGCACCGGGTGACTTTACGCCACGTTCGAGATTGTAGCTTGAAGCAGTCGCACTACTTTTGTTAGCTTCAGGAACAGAAAAGCGACTATCGCGACGGATTTGCGTTAAATCAGGAGGAACTTCCAACGATGTCGTTGTCGCCTTACCGGCACTTTTATAATCAATACGATTTGGCTCGATAATATTGCTGATAGAGCTGCAACCAGTCAATCCAGCAAGCGCCACAGCGGCACTGATGATCCCATTTTTAGCAACAAAGCTTTTTGCCATGTGAACGTCCCTACGATTTATTTTCAAAAACTGCATTAATCAAATGAGTAGAGTTACTACTCATCAGGAAAGATAATTACAACATACCCGATTCACGCAATGCATCCCGTACGACTTCATGATATTGAGACGACATTGTCACTAACGGCAACCGTATTCCAGGAGGAATCAGGCCCATTTCAGTCATTGCCCACTTCACAGGCAGAGGATTCGGTTCGACAAACAGCTTATTATGCAAAGGAATCATACGATTATTAATTGAAATCGCTTCCTTTATATTGCCGCGCATTGCAGCAACACATAACTCGTGCATCGCTCTCGGAGCCACGTTAGCCGTAACTGAAATATTTCCCCTGCCACCGCAAAACATTAATGCCATTGCAGTCGGATCGTCGCCAGAATAGACAGAGAAATCTTCTGGTGCTAAACGTATCAAATCTGTGCCGCGTCCAATATTTCCCGTCGCATCCTTGACGCCAATAATTCCGGGAATCTGAGCAAGCCTCAGGATAGTTTCATTCGACATATCCGCGACTGTACGTCCAGGAACGTTATATAAAATCACAGGAATATCAACCGATTCTGCAATTTTTCTAAAATGTTGATACATGCCTTCCTGAGTAGGGCGATTGTAATAAGGCACTACTTGCAAAGAAGCATCTGCACCAATATTCTTGGCAAAAGTTGTTAACGCAATTGCTTCTTCAGTTGAATTCCCGCCAGATCCAGCGATGATGGGAATACGTTTATTCGTATGCTCTACGGCTACGCGAATTAGTTCACAATGCTCTTCTACCGAAACAGTTGGCGACTCGCCTGTTGTACCTACAATGACGATCCCGTCCGTACCTTCATCAATATGCCAGTCAATCAATTTCCGAAGGCAAGGCAAATCAAGGCTGCCATCAGCGTGCATGGGGGTTACTATAGCAACCAGACTTCCCTGTATCTTTGTCATATAAATGCAAGAAAAAAGTAAAACCCCGATTGTAGCGGATAGCTAGGTCACATGTGCGCAATTCCGGGGGATTTGGGTTCAATCCGACCTTGAACACGATCAAAGGCGATCAATTTCCGCACTCTTTCCTGCTCTGCGCGCGCAAATTCGCTGCACCATTGCAGGCTTGGGATTTTCTATATACCCTTCTTCATACGCAATGATTTGCATTTTCACGCAGGGATTAGACTGCATATGCATAATTAGTTCGCCGGGAAATAATAAAAATGCAGGATTCGACGGGCGGCCAAATGATTCATTGCCGAAGGAAAATGTTTCATAAATCAAAATACCGTCATCTGCGAGACTATCTAAAATATACGGAAACAATGGACGATGCAGATAATTTGTTACCACAATGGCGGAAAATGACTTTGGCAGAAATGGCCATCGAAACAAATCAGCCGCCATCTCCAGATCAAACTGCATCGTTTGCGCCCCCTGACCTTTAAGCAAATCAAAAGAATGATCGCTTTTATCCAGCGCAATCACCTCATGGCCAGCAGACAATAACAACTGAGTATGCCTTCCTGAACCACAGGCAAGATCAAGCGCAACCCCAGACGGAGCCAATGCTATAAATCTCATTACCCAGGCAGAATTGCGTTCGGAGTCTGTCAGAATCTGTGCTGCCACAGAATGGCCGGTGGAATCCATTTAAAAATAACTCAAACCCATTGCCTCACGCACATCACGCATAGTCTCCTGAGCGAGCTTACGCGCTTTTTCGCAACCGTCAGCGACGATAGCTCTGACCAGGGTTGGATCGTCCAGGTATTGCTGCGCCCTTTCCCGCATTGGTTCTTGCTCTTTCAGTACAGCATCAATAACGGGCTGCTTACATTCCAGGCAGCCAATGCCAGCAGATTGACATCCCTTCACCACCCACTCCCTGGTTGCCGTATCTGAATACACTTCGTGCAATTGCCACACCGGACATTTTTTCGGATCACCGGCATCAGTACGCCGAACCCTTGCTGGATCGGTAGACATGGTGCGGATTTTTTTAATTAATGACTCTTTTTCTTCACGCAATGCAATTGAATTGCCATAACTCTTGGACATTTTTTGACCGTCCAGGCCTGGCAATCGGGAAGACTCTGTCAACTTAGCCTGTGGCTCAACCAGAATCAACTTTCGGCTTCCTTCAAGATAGCCAAACAAACGCTCTCTATCAATCATGCTGAGATTTTGCATATCGTCAAGCATGGCCTTGGCCTGCTCCAATGCCTCAACATTGCCTTGCTCCTGAAATTGTGTTCGCAGTTCCGAATACAGTCGCGCACGTTTACTTCCCAGTCGCTTTACAGCTTCTTGAGCTTTTTCCTCAAAGCCTTTTTCTTTGCCATACAAATGGTTAAATCGCCTTGCAACTTCGCGCATCATCTCAACGTGCGGCACTTGATCGTCCCCGACAGGCACCATGCTGGCGCGGTAAATCAACACATCAGCCGCCTGCAGCAACGGGTAGCCGAGAAAACCATAAGTTGACAAATCCTTGTCTGCCAATTTTTCTTGCTGATCCTTATACGTAGGAACACGTTCAAGCCAACCCAATGGTGTTGCCATTGAAAGCAAAAGGTGCAATTCAGCATGCTC
>JAGWUK010000408.1 GCA_028868455.1 Burkholderiales bacterium
ACATTGCAGGCCGGTGACACCACGGCGACCTTATTGCACAGAGCGAATATGGCGAAGAATCACTATCCGGCCTGACCGCAGATATTCGGTTTCAACGTTAGTCGTTTGATAGTAAATGCAACGTCAAACGACTGCGGATTGCCGTTCCAAAGCAATGCACCTGCCTGTTTGCCTTTCTGCTTATCTACCTATCAGCCCTGCATTTCACGCTTTAAAAATTCCCATATGCCGGGATCTGCCATGGCTGCGATGTTGATACGCATCTTGGTTGATGGCAGCTGGCTGGGAGAAAACAGGCTGCCGGGGGCGAGCAGAAAACCTTGTTCCAGCGCTTTTTCGGTCAGTTTATTGGTGTCGCAACCAGTTTCTGTCCATAAAAACATGCCGGCTGGTGTGCGGTAATCGACTTTCATGCCAAGATTTTCGAGGCGTTTAGTGATCGGATCACGCACTGAGTCGAGTTTGACGCGGATACGATCCGTGTGTTTGCGATAGTGACCTTCGGACAAAATTTTGTAGACGACACGCTCACCGATTTCTGTTGTGGTCAGGGTGGACAACATTTTGCGATCAGATAAACGTATTGCCGTTTCGTGCGACGTTGCGATGAAACCGACGCGCAGATTCGCTGCCAGCATTTTCGAGAAACTGCCCAGATAAATCACGCGGTTGAGCTGATCGAGCGCCGCGATTCGGGTTGCCGCTTGCACCGCAGGACCAGGGTGCATGTCGCAGTACACGTCGTCTTCGACAATCATGAAATCGTGTTCTTCTGCCGTTTTCAGAACCTGAAATGCCTTGGCTGCGGACAGCGACGTTGAGGTCGGGTTATGCATGACCGAGTTTATGATGTACAACTTCGGCTTGTGCAATGCCGCCAGTTCCGCCAGCTTGGCCACGTCCGGGCCGTCATGCAAACGCGGAATGCCAATGACCTTGGTGCCAAGAATGGCAAATGAGCCGAACATCAGGAACCAGGCAGGATCATCGACGAATATCGTATCGCCGGGTTGCGTGAATTCGCGCGCGACCAGATCCAGTGCTTGTGTCACGCCGCTGGTCATCACGATTTGCTCCGGCGCTGCGGCGATCTCGAGTTCAGCCAGTTTCAGTTGCAATTGCTGGCGCAGGGGCAAAAATCCTTGCGGTGTACCGTAATGCAATAGCAGATTCTGATTCAGCCGGCTGATTGCACGCAAGCCATTTGCAACCAGCTCTCCATCCAGCCAGTCATGCGGCAAGACACCGGAACCGGGCATTTTTTGCGGTGGCAATTGCCGGAACATATTTCTCACCAGCCAGACCACATCCATTTGTGAAGAGGAAGGCGTTACTTGTGTCGTAGGCGCGTTATTCCACATGGATGCGCGTTCCCGCACAAAAAATCCGGCACCACGGCGCGACTCCAGATAGCCCTTGGCGACCAGCCTGTCATAGGCTTCGACAACGGTAAAACGCGACACTCTCTGCTCATCGGCGAACTGCCGTATTGATGGCATGCGGGCACCAGTGCGCAGCAGTTTGTCATCAATGCGATTGGCAACCGCCAGCACAATTTGCTCAACCAGCGAACCGCCGGAATCGCGGGAAATAAAAAAACTTGGTGCAAGCATGGTGTGCGTCTCCTGTCTTGTATTGGTCAAAACACCGGAACAGTATGAAAATTATCTATTTTATTGTACTGGTACTGTACTGGCTATTTGCGATTAGGATAGCACAAACAGTGATGCAAAAAACGGAGAACCCAGATGAAAGAAAATCAGAAAATCTGCCGCCGACATGGGCAGTTATCGTATCCAGAAGGAGTGCAGCATGGCAACTGATACCTTGATGGCTTTTGCCTTATTCGCGTTGGTGTCATCCATTACTCCAGGACCAAACAACCTGATGCTGCTGGCGTCTGGCGTCAACTTTGGATTCAGAGCGACTTTGCCGCATATGTTGGGAATCAGCATAGGTTTCATGGTACTGGTGATGTCTGTCGGCGTGGGACTGGCCGGACTGTTTAAAATTTTCCCGTGGTTGTACGTCGTTTTGCGATGGGCTGGGGCTGCGTACTTGCTGTATCTGGCCTGGAATATCGCCAATGCCGGACCGATAGACAGCAAGGCTCACGAGAACGCGCATAAGGCTGGCCCCATGAGTTTCTGGAGTGCCGCTGCTTTTCAGTGGGTTAATCCTAAAGCCTGGGTGATGGCACTGGGTGCCTTTAGTACTTATATTCCGGCTACCGGTGGTTTTTGGCTGGTTGCACTGGCTGCTGGCATCTTTGCCATGATTAATTTTCCTAGTGTCGGTATGTGGGCATTATTCGGATCGAAAGTCCGGCATTTACTCAAAGTGGAGCGCAATTTAAATTTGTTCAATTATGGAATGGCGGCGCTACTGGTCTTATCGCTTTATCCTATGTTGCTGAGTGCATGAACATAAAACGGTGAGACTTGTCAAAAAAACGGTTTCTCCAAATTAAATCAGCGTGCGGTGTCCAATTTGGGGGTGTTAATCACGTTGGTGCAGGCTTACAATAGGAAGTTCAGCGGATTCTGCAGGATTCGCTGATAAAAATAATAATATAAAAAACATTCATTCAAGTCTGCCAGTGAGGGCTGGCAGACGATATTTCCCCGGAAGAAAAACATGTCCTTTTACGAAAAACTCCAAGCTCTGAACATTGAATTGCCCGCCGTTGCCGTCCCTGCTGCTGCCTACGTCATGTATGCGCAGACTGGCAACACCGTCTTTTTGTCCGGTCACATTGCCAAGAAAGACGGCAAGGTCTGGGTGGGGCAATTGGGCAAAAACATCAGCACTGAAGAAGGCAAGCAGGCTGCGCGTGCAGTCGCCATTGATCTTATGGCGACTTTGCAAGCTGCTTGCGGTGGCGACCTGAATCGTGTGAAGCGCATTGTGAAGCTCATGAGCCTGGTGAATTCTACTGGAGACTTCACCGAGCAGCATCTGGTGACTAACGGTGCCTCCGAGCTGTTTGGCGAAGTTTTTGGCGAACAAGGCAAACATGCCCGATCCGCATTCGGCGTGGCACAGATTCCTATGGGCGCTTGCGTAGAAATTGAACTGATCGCCGAGATCGCCTAAATTTCGTCGACTTAATTACACTGCTACTACTATTAGCTACACTTCCAGCGAGACCAGCATGAAACTTGAAAATCCTACCCCTATTGATTGGAAATTTTCCGAACGCGCAGAGCAGTTGCAAAGCTCCGTGATACGGGAGATTTTGAAAGTGACCATGCGTCCGGAAGTGATTTCGTTCGCGGGTGGCTTGCCTTCACCAGAAACCTTTCCGGTGGATCGCATGCGTGCCGCGTTCGACAAAGTGCTGACAGAGCAGGGTAAATCGGCGCTGCAATACGGTCCCACAGATGGCTACGCGCCATTGCGCGAATTTCTGGCGAACTCCTTGTCCACGGCGACCTGCAAAATTTTGCCGGAACAGATATTGATGGTTTCCGGTTCGCAGCAAGGCCTGGATCTGATCGGTAAAGTGTTGATCGATGAAGGCAGCAAAATACTGGTGGAAACACCAAGTTATCTCGGTGCATTGCAAGCATTTTCAGTGTATCAGCCGCACTTTGAATCGGTCGATACCGACGAACATGGATTAATTCCTTCTTCGGTTGCGACCAAAGGCGAAGGCGCACGCCTGATGTATGCGCTGCCAAATTTCCAGAACCCGACCGGTCGGACTTTGTCGGTAGAGCGCCGTTTTGAATTGGTAGAAACCTGTGCCCGC
>JAGWUK010000409.1 GCA_028868455.1 Burkholderiales bacterium
CCAGCGCGGTGTGGTAGGCGAGTAATTGCAGGGTGATGACGTGCAGGATCGGGGATAGCTGGCCGTAGTGTTCTGGGAGGCGGATGACGTGGACGCCTTCGCTGGAGGCGATGTGCGAGTCGGCGTCGGCAAATACGTACAGCTCGCCACCGCGTGCGCGGACTTCCTGCATGTTCGATTTCAGTTTTTCGATCAGGGCGTCGTTGGGGGCTACGGTCACGACGGGCATTTCTTTGGTGACCAGGGCCAGCGGGCCATGTTTGAGTTCGCCTGCCGGATAAGCTTCGGCGTGGATGTAGGAAATTTCTTTGAGCTTCAATGCGCCTTCAAGGGCGATCGGGTAGTGCAGGCCACGGCCAAGGAACAGGGCGTTTTCTTTATGGGCGAATTCTTCTGCCCAGGCAATGATCTGCGGCTCCAGTGCCAGCACTGCGCGAATCGCTACCGGCAAATGGCGCATGGCGCGGATGTGTTCGGCTTCCTGTGTTTCGCTCAGATGGCCCTTGATTTCTGCCAGTGACAAGGTCAGCAAAAACAATGCGGCAAGCTGGGTTGTGAATGCCTTGGTGGATGCGACACCGACTTCGACGCCAGCGCGGGTGATATAGGCCAGCTCACATTCGCGCACCATGGCGCTGGTGGCGACATTGCAGATTGTCAGCGTGTGCGGCATGCCGAGGCTGCGCGCGTGTTTCAGTGCGGCCAGCGTGTCGGCTGTTTCGCCACTTTGGGAGATGGTCACCACCAGCGCGTTGGGGTTCGGCACGCTTTCGCGGTAACGGTATTCGCTGGCAATTTCTACATTCACCGGGATTTTAGCGATGGACTCTATCCAGTATTTGGCGGTCAGCCCGGCGTAATAGCTGGTGCCGCAGGCAAGTATCAGGACCGAGTCGATTTGCTTGAAGATGCCGTAGGCGCGATCGCCAAACAATTCCGGCATGATGTTGACGACGCCTTCGAGCGTGTCGGCAATCGCGCGCGGTTGTTCGAAAATTTCTTTTTGCATGTAGTGGCGATACGGGCCGAGTTCTGCGGTGCCGCTATGCGCCTGCACGGTACGCACTTCGCGTGTGACCTGGCGGCCATCCGCATCAACGATCCAGTAACGTTGCAATTGCAGGTCGACGATATCGCCTTCTTCCAGATAAATAATCTGATCCGTTGTTCCGGCCAGCGCCATGGCATCGGACGCGAGAAAATTTTCTCCTTGCCCGACACCGACTATCAACGGCGAGCCTTGACGCGCGCCAATCACGCGGTGCGGCTCATCGCGGCAAAATACGGCAATCGCGTAGGCACCGGTTAATCGTTTCAGCGTCTGCTGAACGGCGTCAAACAAATCGCCGTGATACAGGTAATCGACCAGATGGGCGATGACTTCGGTATCGGTCTGGCTTTCGAATTCATACCCGGCAGCAATCAGCTCGGCACGCAGTTCTTCATGGTTTTCGATAATGCCGTTGTGTACCAGCGCAATACGGTCGCGTGAAAAATGCGGATGCGCATTGGCCGAAGAAGGCACGCCATGCGTTGCCCAGCGCGTATGCGCAATGCCGGTAAAACCGGCGAGCCCGGTTTGCTCGACTTGCGCCTGCAATTCTGCCACGCGTGAGGTGCTGCGTGAGCGTTGCAGTTTGCCATCGACATGCAGTGCGACGCCGCAGGAATCATAGCCACGGTATTCCAGTCGCTTTAAGCCTTCCAGCAATACGGGGATGATATTTCTCTGCGCAACTGCGCCAACGATTCCGCACATAATGACCTCGCTAATGTGATTGTAGACAGCTAGATAGTAGCGAAGATGTGGTGAGTTTATATTCCAAATATTGACTATTATTGAAATATAAGTTCATTCTATTTATCAATTAAGTTAAAATTTCATCATTAGATGTATTTTGAACTAATATTTCACAATATTGAAATCACAATCGCTGCATGCGGTCACCATACCATGCAGTAATCCTGACATAGCACGCGATAACCCATTGCACACACCATTGATATGATCAATTTAGACGAGCTTGATAAACGTATCCTGCAGCAATTACAACTCGATGCGTCCGTATCTAATCATGAGCTGGCGAGTCGCGTACATGCATCGCCGCCGACTTGCCTGCGCAGAGTCAAGCGCCTGAAAGATGAAGGTATCATTGCGAAGCAGGTGGCGATATTGGCACCAGAAAAACTGGGCAGCAGTCTGATTGCCATTGTTGAAATCACGCTTGACCACCAGGCCAGTGAGAATCTGCTGGAATTTGAACAACTGGTAGCGACGGAAGCAGCCATACAGCAGTGTTATCGCGTATCGACTGGCCCGGATTTTGTTTTGATTATTCAGGTAACGGATATGGCGGCCTACCATGCCCTGGCACACCGTTTATTTGCCAAACATGCCAACGTGCGCAATGTGCGGAGTTTTTTTTCTGTCTTCCGCAGTAAATTTGAAACGGGCATCCATATCGATGCGCTCCCTGCCATTGCGGCACAAAGCACCGACGTATAAATGACTACGGTCTTATACCGTCTTTCAACACTTCGGCCTTGTAGTAGCGCTGAAAACTTTTCCAGACGATGCCGGAATTGGCAGCCCGTTCAAATATGTCTTGCAACACCTGCTTGTCCTCTGGACTCAGGGATTTTTTCGACAGATACAGTCCGCTTTCGCCCCATGGCAATTCTGCCAGCGCTTCATAACGCGTCTTTTCGGACAAATCGTCGACCCGCGCATCACCTTGTATGGCACCGGCAAAAATGGACGACGCCATGATGGTGTAATCTGCTGCGCCCGCTTTCAATACACGGGCGACCGAGACCGGGTCGGCTTCCCAGGATAATCTGGCCTGTCTGGACAGCTCTGTCACCAGCGATTGATATACCGGACCGTAGTCATAACCGCGTACCAGGACGACCCTGGCATTGCGCTGCGCAATCAGCTCTTGCAGGGACTTCAGCGCTGGGCGGTTGGACTGTATCGAAATCAAGGTCGCCCGGTTGTGAATCAAAGGAATGAATGTCCCAATCTCATCGCGCTTTGGCGTGTGGGTCGCCGGAATCAATATGTCGGCCTGTCCGTTTTCAAACAAAAGTTCAAGCCGGGCGCGTGGCACCAGCGACATCGTAAAAATGCAGTCTTCCTTGGAGGCGATGTTTCTGAGCATTTCCGGATAAATACCAGTAATGTCATTACCCTGAGCCATCACACTGAGCCCTGTCGTTGCCATCGGCACATTCATCTTGCGCGAACAAGCGGCTTCCGCCGAGAAGCTTGCGCACATGGCAAGAGAGGCAAGTACGCAAACAAGTCGAGATTCCGGAAAAAATTTATACATAGAAGGGACTGAGCCAAAATTGTTTCAGCAAGGCATAGTGAAGAAGGTAGTACAAACTGTACAAAGGGGAATCATAACGCCGCTGCAGTGCTTTTGCGTCAGTTCCGATAAAAATGCCATGTGGTCGTCGTATCAGTTTTACTACCCTCATGCTACGCGTAAATTGGCAGCAATTTGCCTAAGGGCGATTAATTTCAGGGCACAAGTAACAATGGTTCAACAAGTCGTGGTATGGACCGCAACACAAATCTCCTGACCACGCCCCCCCGGCATTTATTTTTCGCGCTGACGATTACCTTCGTTAATCACGTCGGCAGCATAGTATTGTTGAAACCCCTTCCAGACCACACCTGATTTCGCTGCGCGATCAAGCAAATCCAGCAAGGCGGCACGATCTTCAGCGCTCAGGGATTTTTTC
>JAGWUK010000410.1 GCA_028868455.1 Burkholderiales bacterium
TGGGGCAATCGATGTCAGGCCAATCCTTGCTGGGTCTGCTCATCGTTTTCGGCAGCATTCTCACTGTTCAACTCAGCCAGCGTCCGCCTGCAGTTATGCCTGCCACACGAGCCGCGTCAGCGACCTGATGCCCACACTCTCGATTTAACCCCACCATGAAACGAAGGAAGTAAAACATGTTTAACAGTATCAAAACCCTCATTGAATCGCGCAACTCGGTCAACTACTTTGATGCAAAACGTCCCGTCACCGCAAACGACGTGCATGAACTGGTCAGGCTGGCGACACTGGCGCCAAGTGCCTACCATTTGCAAAACTGGAAATTCGTGGCAGTCCAGTCGGACGAGGCAAAACAACGCCTGAAAGCGCTTTCGTTTGATCAGCAAAAAGTAGTCGACGCTTCGGTCACGTTCATTATCTGCGGCACGTTGGCAGCGCATCGGCAACTGGAGCACACATTGCAATCGTCAATCGAGAGCGGCATCCTGAACCGTTCGGTCGTGGATAGCTGGGTCAGCATGGCCAGCAATGGCCACGAAACCAACCTGCAATTGCAACGCGATGAAGCGATCCGCTCGGCGTCGCTGGCGGCAATGACGCTGATGCTGGCGGCGCAGGGTATGGGACTCGTGACCTGCGCCATGAGCGGGTTCGACGCGCAAGGAGTGATGCATGAATTTGAGCTGGCGCCACATGCACTGCCCGTCATGCTGATTACCGTGGGCTATCCGGCCGATGGCAACTGGCCACAAAAACCGCGCAAGCCCATCGCTGATGTATTAACGTTTGCCTGAGTCGGCATGGCGTTTGCTACGCACTGGGTGGCATGGCGGACGCCATTTGGATGCAGCTCCGCCATCCGAATTCCCTCACAAAAACATTCTGAAAGGCAATTAATTTTCAATAAAATTCACACGCCGCAAATATATTTACAATTGATTACACAACAATTTTCTCAGGTCGCCGGACTGCGCATACAATGCAAAAACTGCTCTGCGCGCGGTTGGCGGATGCTATGCCCAACCATGCAAGAGCGCAGCACATCGTCTGATCAACACCAGAGGGGATTGAAGTAGTGACGGCAAACCTGCCGCACCGCATCTGCAGATTTCTCTCGTTTTTTTTAATGAGAAAACCATGCTTCTGACTGTCGTCAAAAACAGCATCCGCACCATCTTCATGGTTCGCCAGCCACGCGAACTGCCACCACCCGGCCCCAAGCCAGCATTCGGCAGCACGATTGTGCTGGGACGCCTGAAAATCCAGTTATTGATGGCGATTGACTACGAACAATGGGACTGGCTGACCGACAAAGGCTGGCGCACGATGGAAGTGCGCAACAACCGTCGCCGCTATTACAAGGTTCCGCGCAAAGCCGTCAGCCGCCTGCTGCATGCCACGCCAGACGAGCGCGACGATATCCACCAGCAAATTCTCGACCATCGCTACGACAAAAGCCGTTTGTGCTGAATCGATAGCAAAAATCGCATACCAGGGGAGTATAGTTAAAAACTGCCATTAGAGCGCGCATAAACAAAGCGACATTGAAATATACTCCCTAATAGTATCCAATTCTGCCGAAACCATTCCGGCAGGCGGCAACATAATGGCGTCACAACGATGACCCGCGCGTGGCGTACAAGGCAAGAATCGTGACAGAAGTGGCGAAAATGGTATTTCCGTCAATACTCAAGCCGCCTGCAAGCGGTTAAAATGCCGCATGCAAAATTTTAGTGACGATACTCCCGTCCAGAATGAGGATGACCTCGCTCTGCAGACGTATTTCAAAACTGGCATTTCTCCCGACGACGTTTCCGCTGTATTCCCCCTGAAGCGTGCCCAGCCTGTCCTGCAGGCGTTCACGGCCTTGTTTCATGGCGGATTTAACGGCGTCTTGCTACGCCTTTTGGTCTTGCGCGAACTGACCGCCGATGTCGATTCGCCATCGCTGAGTCGCGCCGACATCAACGCCAAGCTCGGCTATCTGGAAGCCGATGCCCTGGATACCGTGCTGGCGCGCCTGCGCTCGACCGGTTTGCTGGTATGGGATGCCAGCCAGTCCGTGTACCGGATCACGCCGACAGCCAGAAATGTGCTGGCCGCGCTGGAGTCGTTGCTGCATATCGAAGAAAACAACGATCAGGCCGAGATGAGCTATATGCTGACGCAGGTGGCTGGCGCGCAGGCTGTCGGCGGCGTCTCGGTCGAGCAATTGCATCACCTGCTCGGCCGCCTGATCGAACTGACCGAAGAATTCTCGGATGCGATTGCCTCCGGGTCTGAATTCCAGTTACGGACAGCGCAGCAAAAATGGCATACGGCATGTGACTGGGTAGAAAAAGGTTCGCAAATCATCCATGCCATCACGCACGACGAGCGCGCCGACGCCGCCACGCACCGCGCCGCGCAGGCGATAGGCCGCGCCCAGAGCGCCCTGTTGAATATGCAAGGCATGTTTTCGCGGGCACTGAACCAGATCGAACGCCAGCGCGTACATCTGGGACAATCCGGCTTGTCCACGACCGACATCAAAACCTGGCTGCTGCAAAAAGACGATCTCGCCGCGCTGGCCGATGAAGCGCTGGCGCAACCGGTCACACCACTGTTCATCACCCCGTCCGAAATGATTGACGTCGCTGAAAGCGAATTGCTGGCGCACCGCGTGTCTGCCGTCGGCGGTGCCTTGCCTGCCGGCGAAAACGCCGTCTCGATTGCCAATGACGACAGCGATGCGCTGCATGAGCTGGATCACTGGCTGCATGTACTCAGCAATGCCAAGCCGGACGGCAAACCCGTGGCTTTGCACGAATTGCTGTTGCCTGCCAGTTTTTCCATCGCCTCGTACCGTGCGTCGATGCTGCCGTTGCTGGGCGACGCCAATGAATCGGCATTGCAAGGTGCCACGGCTACGCTGGCACGCCTGCCTCTGGAATTTCACTCCAAGGACAAAATGCACAAGGTCCACGACGACCATGTTGCCGCCATGTCGGTTGCCAGCCTCAGTGCAGCAGCCCCCGCTATCACCAGAGAAACACCATGACCGAAGATGCACAAATCCTGATTGCGCGATTGCTCGCGCATCAAACCTTGCGTCGCGAAGACAAGCTTGTCAAACGCGCTTTGTCGGACGAATTATTCCGCGCCGAAGTCGATGCCCGCCTGAAAGCCTGCGGCATGAAGTTCATGGACAATGTGTACGCCGACTATGTCACGCTGGCACTCACGCGCGACAGCGAATCCAAAGTATTCGGCACCAAAGAGACCTGGCAGAATAATAATTTCGGCCTCGCCCGCGATGGCGTTGCCCTGCTGGTTGTCCTGTGGTCGCTGATCATTTTGCCCAAGCGCGAACGCCAGGAAGCACATCAGCTTGCCGAAGAAGATCAGAACGACATGTTCGGCAAAGAAAAACCGCTGCCGCGCGCAGAGGACACCTCCATCGGTATTTCGTATCGTGCGCTGCTGGCCGATTTCGGTGACAAGCTCGGCAAAAAAACCCGCATGGACATGAACCTCGGCCAGCTTGCCCGCGTCGGTTTTATTGAGCGCAAAGGCGACCAGATTTCCGAAGGCCCCCTGCTCGATCTGCTGATGGATACCGATACCTTAAAAGACCGCATCATCAATGGTGCGTTATCGGATATTTTTCAACTCCCCGCCGCCCGCACACCTGCCGTCATTGCCAGCGCCGCCACGGCAGATGAAATGAAGCAATCCGTGCCCGTCGCCGCGCCGCATACCGAA
>JAGWUK010000411.1 GCA_028868455.1 Burkholderiales bacterium
TGGTCGGGAACGAGCAGTTTTTGAAGTAATAGTCATTTCAATCAGGAAGTGCGAAGACAAAAAAGGCAGGAAGATTCCTGCCTTTTTTCATGGGTAAATTCAGCGCACTCCATGCTGGCGTTCATCGCCATAGACCCAAAGTCTGCAATTGCTTCTGGAATTTCTGATGCTGATGCTGGCGGTCTCGATTAAAGAATCAACATCGCTGATCCGCATTAAAAACCTTTCCTGCCTTGCGTTCAGAAAATGGACTAAACCAAATATTCTCACTCTGTCGATGTGCATCGCCGATGAAAGTCTTGAATTCGGTGGTGTTTGCCAATTGCGGCTTTCAAGCGCTTTTTCATGGGCTAAGATGGCGCTCTGAATTGCTCAGTTGCAGAAAAAAGCTCGGCCTGGCGAGTCTCCTTCATCAAGCGGGGACGATCGCGCGTGATCGTAGGCAGCATTTATCACGATCATTTTTTCACGGCTCGCTGCAACTGATCGTCCCTTCACTTTCTCGACTTTGCACAGAGGATATGCGCATGAAACCATCCGTATGGAAATCCACGCCCTTGCTCGGTTTGCTGTTTGCCGCGGGGCTGACATGGGCTGCCGACAAGACGGCACCAGTTACTCCGATTCAGATTGTCACTGACAGCTACGGCGAGCTGAAAATTGATGACCCGTATCGCTGGCTGGAACATACCGCCGACCCGAAGGTACATCAATGGAGCCTGAGCCAGGACAAACGCACGCGCCAGTATCTGGATAAGCTGCCTTTCCGCAAGGCGATGTATGCGCGGCTGATGAAACAGATTTCGGCCACATCGAGTTCTTATTATGATTTGCATGGCGCGGGCGGGCAGCTGTTTGCCATGTTCAACCAGCCGCCAAAACAGCAGCCGATGATTGCTTTGCTGGATAAAAATGCTGATCCGGCGCAGGCGCGCGTGATCGTCGATCCGAATGTCATGGATAAGAATGGCCGCACCGCGATTGACTGGTTTGTGCCTTCGCACAATGGCAAATTGCTGGCTGTCTCGATGTCGCAAAATGGCAGCGAAGATGGCTCTGTACATATTTTTGATGTCAGTACCGGCAAGCAAGTCGGTCAGACTATCCCGCTGGTGCAATACCCGACCGGCGGCGGCAGCCTGGCCTGGCGCGCCGATGACAGCGGCTTTTGGTACACACGCTATCCGGGTGCCGATGAAGCTGCCGAGCGCCAGCATTTTTATCAGCAGGTGTATTTTCACAAGCTGGGCGATGATCCGGCCAAAGACGCTTATGTCATGGGCAAAGACTTTCCAAAAGTTGCAGAAATCGCCCTTAGCAGCGATCAGAACCCCAACTATGTCGTGGCCGCAGTGGCGAATGGCGACGGCGGAGAATTCGCACATTACCTTCTCGATCAGAATGGCGGCATCAGACAGATCAGCCATTTCAAAGACAAGATCGTGGTCGCCACGGTCGGCAGCGATAATGCCTTGTACCTGGTGTCGCGCCAGAATGCGCCGCGCGGAAAACTGTTGAAACTCGCACTGAACGACATCGATCTGGCGCATGCCAAAGTCATCCTGCCGGAATCCGATGCGGTGATACAACCGGGCGGCGAATTCGGTGGTTCGCCAGTTGTCGTCACCAAAAAAGCCATTTATGTGCGCGAGATCGTCGGTGGCCCATCGCAGGTCGCCATCATTGACCATGACGGCAAGGCGATGGGCAAACTGCCTTTACCCGATGTCGCTGCCGTCAAAGAAATCCAGGCACTCGACGATGGCAGTCTTTTGTATTCTGTCAAAACCTATTTGCAGGCGCCTTACTTCGCCCGTTATGACGAAGCAAGCGGCAAGGCGGTGCCATCCAAACTGGCACAAACCAGTCCGCTGAATTATGACGATACCGAGGTCGTGCGGGAGTTTGCCACCTCCAAAGACGGCACCAAAATCCCGCTGAATATCGTGCGCCGCAAAGGCACCAAGCTGGATGGAACAAACCCTGTCTTGCTGAACGGCTATGGCGGTTTCAGCGTCAGTCTGGAGCCTGGCTTTCTGAGTGCTGCCACCCGTTTGTGGCTGGATGCCGGCGGCGTTTTTGTCATCGCAAATCTGCGTGGTGGCGGCGAATTTGGCGAAACCTGGCATAGCCAGGGATCGGTCACTGCCAAGCAAAATGTGTTTGATGATTTCACTGCGGCAGCGCAATACCTGATCGCACAGAAATACACCAGCAGCGAGCACATGGCCGCCATTGGCGGCAGCAACGGCGGCCTGTTGATGGGCGCTGTCTTCACCCAGCATCCGGAACTGTTCCGCGCCGTCGTGTCACAAGTCGGCATCTACGACATGCTGCGGGTAGAGCTTGATCCAAATGGTGCCTTCAATACCACCGAATACGGCAGCGTCAAAGACCCGGCGCAATTCAAAGCCTTGTATGCCTATTCACCGTATCACCATGTGGTTGACGGCGCCAAATATCCGGCAATTTTTATGGGGACAGGCGAAACGGATGGTCGCGTCAATCCTATGCATTCACGCAAAATGATCGCCCGGCTGCAAGCGGCTACCGGCTCCGGCCATCCGGTCTACCTGAGCATCAACGCCCACGCCGGTCACGGCATCGGCAGCGCACTCTCGATCAAAGTCAATCAGACCGCTGACCTGTACAGCTTCCTGTTCGACCAGCTCGGCATGCACTTGCCCAAGGCAAAATAAGTATTCAGGCCGCCTGTTAAGAACACCTATACTCATCTGGAGTATAGGTGTTTTTTATTGTATGTCGCTTTACTTATGCGCGGAACAAGGCATATCAATCATATACTCCCTATATTCAACATATTTCGAGTCATTGACGCATTCTGCTGATGCATCGGTGAATTGCGCAAAACCATTTTGCATTAGCGCTATGCTGCCAGAATAGCGAATGGTTTTCCGGTCGCCCCTTCGTCCTTCTGCTTGACGAATTCGCCAACAATTCAGGCCAGACCGGTGCGAGGTGCACAAATCGCGCGCAACATAATTGCCACACGGAAACATTGTTTAACTTTTTCAAACATTACCCCGCGCTTTTTCCGCTGCTACACTGGAACAACAGTCACAAGACCGTCCCGGCAACATCGTGACGCCCCATCGGCGCTCGCATGCAGTCCTTGTCCCCTTGCTTTGCCGGGGCAATTTTGCGGCAAGCTGAACAATATCAATTGTTCCTGGCGACCATTGTTGAGGTCAAGGAACAGCACACCGCAAGGATATTTTTTTTGGTTTATTGTAAATTTGAATTACCATAGAAGTAACTTTCAAGCATCTCGCAGCATGTCGTAGCAAGAATTCCGATCTTTCCACCGGTGATCGCTATTATGTCCAGTGAATTCGAAGAGTTTAGCCTTATCCCCCCGGTCACCGGTAAAGCGCCGACTGCGACCAGCGATGCCGCGACCTCACCTTTTGTCCGCTTGCAATACCTGATCGACAACACACCGGCCATTATTTACAGCAGCGTGCCGACCGGCGATTTCAAAATGACCTTTGTGAGCAACAATGCCACGCGCGTTTTGGGATACCGACCTGAGGACATGGTGGCCGATCCGAATTTCTGGTTCAACCACATTCATCCTGATGACGTCCCGCAAATTTTTTCCAGTCTGGCGATGTTGTTCAGTGAAGGTGAAAAAACCTACGAATACCGTTTCATGAGCAGCGATGGGCGCTATGTCTGGATGCACGACATGTTGCG
>JAGWUK010000412.1 GCA_028868455.1 Burkholderiales bacterium
GGCATTGCTCGCCGCTTTATTGGAGCAGCAGCGGCCAATAAGGAATTCTGTGAGAGAAACGGAGATCGCAGCTTTGATCTTGCCAGCTAGCCTGGCGTTGATTTTCGTCGTAGTCCAGATTGCTCTAGGTGGATGGGTTAGTACTAACTATGCTGCGCTTGCCTGTCATGACTATCCTCTGTGTAATAATGAAATCATACCCACGATGGATTTTCAGCATGGATTTACGTTATGGCGCAAGCTGGGGCAGACGGCAGATGGCGAATATCTGCCATTTACTGCTTTGGTCGCCATTCAATGGGTGCATAGGAATTTCGCGTTGCTGGTTTTTGCAATTGTCGTATGGACGGGCTGGAAAGCTGTTCAGACCGCAGGTTTTAGGGTTTTGGGGTATCAAATTATTTTGGTCGTTTGTGCGCAGGTGTTGATCGGTATATCAACCGTGTATTTTTCCTGGCCATTATTACTGGCCGTTCTTCATAACGGTGGTGCGGCGTTGTTATTGTTATTGCTGACCATGTTAAACTACCGTGTCAGGCATGTCGGCCATGCCGCCTACTGATCTATTATGACCACTTTAAGTTTGCCTTCCAATCGCTTTGCTCAGTACTGGGCCTTGACCAAACCACGCGTTACTCAACTGGCCGTATTTTGCGCCGTCATCGGTATGTTTTTGGCTACGCCAGATTTACCAGATTGGCATATTGTCATCGCGGCAACAGCAGGTATCTGGCTTTTGGCCGGTGCAGCATTCGCCGTAAATTGCCTGGTTGAGCGTGAAATTGACTCACGCATGGCCAGGACGGCGCGTCGTGCAACAGCGCAAGGTGAAATAACAGCTTCTCAGACGCTGGTATTCTCTGGTGCCATAGGTGGTCTGGGGATGTGGATACTGTACACCATGGTGAATCCACTAACGATGTGGCTTACTTTCGTCACCTTCGTGGGTTATGCGGTAATTTATACAATCATTCTGAAGCCTGCTACGCCGCAAAATATCGTCATAGGAGGCTTGTCCGGCGCAATGCCTCCGGCATTGGGATGGGCCGCTGTTGCCAACGATGTGCCTATGCAGGCCTGGTTGTTGGTGCTGATTATTTTTGTTTGGACGCCGCCGCATTTTTGGGCATTGGCGATGTATCGCCGTGATGACTATGCGCGCTCGGGATTGCCTATGCTTCCAGTGACACATGGTCTCGAGTTCACTCGTTTTCACATCTGGTTATATACCATTGCACTGTTTGCTACCACGATGTTGCCATACGCTGTTCACATGAGTGGACTGATTTATCTGGTGAGTGCAGTAATTCTGGGCGCGATCTTTTTAGCTTATGCGTGGCGTATTTATCGCCATTACAACGATGTTTTGGCTAGAAAAACGTTTGCCTATTCCATCATTTATCTATCGTTGCTGTTCGCAGCATTGTTAGTTGACCACTATATTAAATTATGAAAACTTTGTGGCGTTTAGTCGGCTTATGCCTTTTGGTGGGACTAGTAGGATGTAGTAAGCCTGCAGAAAAATTCATGAATACAGACTTGACCGGGCTCGATTATGCAAAGGATTTTGCATTAACTGACCATAATGGTAAACCTCGCACATTGGCAGATTTCAAAGGTAAAGCTGTTGTGATTTTCTTTGGATATACTCAATGTCCCGATGTTTGTCCTACCACGATGGTAGAAATGGCAAACGTTATGAAGCAGCTAGGCGGTCTGGCAGATCGTGTACAGGTCTTGTTTGTGACAATTGATCCTGAGCGCGATACGCAATCGTTGCTGGCGAATTACGTACCGAACTTTGATCCGCGATTCCTTGGTTTGTATGGAAATGCCGAAGCGACAGCTAAAGTTGCTAAGGATTTTAAGGTTTTTTATCAAAAAGTACCTGGCAGAACGCCAGGCAGCTACACAATGGATCACACTGCCGGGAGTTATGTCTTTGATCCAGAAGGGCATATACGGTTGTTTTTACGGCATGGGCAAGGTGCAGAACCTATAGTTCATGACTTAAAATTATTGCTTAAATAGTCACGCACAAATAAGAAAAGCGCTCATATTAGAGCGCTTTTCTTATTTGTGCGTGACTATTTCTTATGCAAAGCTTGCAATAGCACTTTTCATTTTTTTCAGCGCTGCACTTTCGATTTGTCTGATTCTTTCTGCAGACACGCCATACTCGTCCGCCAGCTCATGCAAAGTTGCGCCGGAACCATCGTCATTTTTCAACCAACGCGATTCGACGATATGTCGAGAGCGGGCATCTAATTTTGATAACGCACTTTCCAGACCTTCACTTTGCAATCTGTCAAATTGGCGAGTTTCCAAGACACGAGATGGTTCTTCAGCTTCCGTTTTCAGATAAGCTATCGGTGCAAATTTCTCATCGTCATCGTCAGTTGGCGCATCAAGTGCAATGTCGCGCCCGGAAAGGCGCATTTCCATTTCAATAACTTCTTCGCGTTTGACGTCCAGCGTTTTCGCCAAGGCATCAATTTGCTTTGGTGACATTGCATCCAGACCTTCTTTGTGACTGCGCAGATTGAAGAATAATTTTCTCTGCGCTTTAGTCGTTGCAACTTTTACAAGACGCCAGTTTTTCAGAATATATTCATGCATTTCTGCTTTGATCCAGTGCATAGCATACGAAACCAAGCGCACACCTTGGTTAGGATCAAAGCGTTTTACCGCTTTCATCAAGCCAATATTGCCTTCCTGAATCAAATCCGCATGTGGCAATCCATAGCCGAGATAGCCCCTGGCAATGGAAACAACCAATCGCAAATGTGACATAACTAGTTGCTGCGCAGCGTTAAGATCATTTTCTTGCTGCAATCTGGTCGCCAAACTGACTTCCTCGTCATGCGTGAGCATTGGCAAGCGATTGACTGCCGAGATATAGGCATCAATATTTCCCAAGCTACCGCTAAAGCCAAGCACGAGTGCATTGCTGTCTGCTGCTGGTATTAATTGTGTCGATGTAGTTGCCATTATTCCTCCTGATTGCTGTCAAATCTTACAGAAGACATAGATTGACCGTATTAAGTGCTTATATTAGCACTCTATCGATAAGAGTGCTAATGTCACCCGGGGATTACGCAGTTGAAGATAAGAGGCTATTAATTTCTCATTTTCAATATGTATTCTCTATTTTCGTTAGAGATGAATTGACAGAGAAAGTTGCAGCGAAATCGAAATTAATTTGTTCTTGCCAGTTGGCGACGGACAGACAGCGACGCGCCAGCTAATCCCAAAAGCATGCTGACAAAAAGCATGACAGCGCTTTGCACTATGCCCAACGGACTCAGTCGGAATTCCGATGCGTACAATTTTGCAAATTCAGCTATGGCTAAATTAAGCGGTTTCAATGATAAGGCAATGAGGCCCATGGCAATGGCACCTGCCAATAAACCGAGCAATGCGCCAGTGTAATAATACGGCTGATGGATAAAGCTATTCGTTGCGCCTAATAAGCGGGCAACCGAGATTTCTGCTTGATGCGAAATGACTTGCAGGCGGGTTGCGTTGAATACGACGACGACGACGACGACACTAAGCGTTGCTGCCAAGAATAATAAGCCAAGCTGTAAAATCTGTATCAATGCTGCGAGACGCTTTACCCAGGCAGAATCAACTTGCACGACATCCACGTCTGGAAGTTTTTTTATTTCGCTGACCAGCGCATCCAGCTTGTCTGTATCTGCATTCGATA
>JAGWUK010000010.1 GCA_028868455.1 Burkholderiales bacterium
CCCGGCCGAGCTGGCCAAATTTTCGGATCTGGCCCACCACTGGTGGGACGAGCAAGGCGAGTTCGGCCCGCTGCACGCCATCAACCCATTGCGTTTGGGCTGGATCGAGCAACACCAGTCGCTGGACGGCCTGAAGGTGGTTGACGTCGGTTGCGGCGGCGGCATTTTGGCCGACAGCATGGCACGGCGCGGCGCCGATGTGCTGGGCATCGACTTGGCCGAGAAATCGCTCAAAGTCGCCAAGCTGCACGCACTGGAAGCCGGCACGCCGCACATTCAATACCGCTGCGTCAGCGCCGAGGCGTTGGGCGCCGAACAGCCCGGCGCGTTTGACGTCGTGACCTGCATGGAAATGCTGGAACACGTGCCCGACCCCGCGTCCATCGTGCGCGCTTGCGCTGCCATGGTGAAGCCGGGCGGTCGTGTGTTTTTCTCCACGTTAAACCGCAACCCCATTTCCTTTTTGAGTGCCATCGTCGGCGCCGAATATGTGCTCAACCTGCTGCAACGCGGTACGCACGAATACGCCCGCATGATCCAGCCGGCCGAATTGGCCCAATGGAGCCGCAGCGCCGGGCTGGACGTGCTGGGCATGCAAGGCCTGACCTACAACCCCATCACGCGCCAATACAAGCTGACGCCCAACACCCAAGTCAACTACCTGCTGGCCACGCAGAAGGCTATTGCATGAGCGACGTGATCACGCCCCTCTTCGACGTTGACGCCGTCTTGTTTGACTTGGACGGCACCTTGGTCGACAGCGCACCCGATTTGGCCGCCGCCGCCAACGCGCTGCGTGCTGCGCGCCAATTGCCACCGTTGCCTGTGGAGCGCTACCGCCCGCACGCCAGCTCCGGTGCGCGCGGCATGCTGCACGTGGCGCTGGACATGGCACCGGATCACCCCGACTACGAGCCACAGCGTCAAGCCTTTTTCACCCAATACCAAGCGTGCTTGGCCGAGCGCACACAGCCATTCGACGGCATCCCCCAACTGCTGGGCGAACTGCTGACGCGCCGCATCGCCTGGGGTGTGGTCACCAACAAGGCAGAACGCTTCACCACCCCGCTGACCGACGCGCTGGACATCTTCGCCAGCGCGCAAATCATCGTCAGCGGCGACACCACGCCCCACGCCAAGCCGCACCCCGCCCCGCTGCTGTACGCCGCGGAAGGCATGGGCTTGGCACCTGAGCGCTGCCTGTATGTGGGCGACGACCTGCGCGACATCCAAGCCGCCCAAGCCGCCAACATGCCCTCCGTCGCCGTCGCCTACGGCTATCTGGGCCATGGCATCGACGTCAACGCATGGGGTGCCGACGCCATCATCGCCACGCCGCTGGACTTGCTGAAGCATTTGCACACTTGACTTCTTGCCAATGCGCCTAAAATGAGTCGCTTGGGGCTGCATTGGTTTCGACGTGGGTTGGAATCGCAGTGGTGCATGTCGAGCTCGTTGGACGCTCGTAAAACTCCTGACAAAAAACTAACTGCAAACGACGAACGTTTCGCACTCGCCGCTTAAATCCGGTGAGCCTCGCAACAGCAGGCCGATGGGCTGGGCAAGGGCAGCGCAAGCTGTCCAGGCTGCGAGGGAATTCACATCGGCTGGCTTGATGTCGTGCACCTTGACATTGAGCGAGACACAAGGGTGCTGGCTGCGATCAAAGCGTGTGTCTGCGCGTTGACCGTGGTGAGACTCAAACCAGAACACTAAACATGTAGATCTGCGCGAGGAAGGTTTGCGGACGGGGGTTCAAATCCCCCCAGCTCCACCATCTTGCTTGAAGAAGGCGTCTGTGGCATCGTCCACAGACGCCTTTTTTTTGCTGGACGGTCATCCGGCTGTAACACTTCCGTCAACCGCTGACGTTAGAATTGTTCAACTTCAAACAAAAGATCATCGCCGGATGGTCGTTGACTCTCAGTACATTTTCTGCACCCGCAACTTTGATCATTCGCAACCATTTCGCATGACCCCCAGTCGACAATCCAACTTGCAAGAGGACACCTACTTTCGTGTGATGCGACTGCTGCAAGACAACCCTGACATGACACAGCGCGAGCTTGCTCAGTCGTTAGGCGTGAGTCTCAGTGGCGTCAATTATTGTCTGAAGGCATTGATAGACAAAGGCTGGGTCAAGATGCAGAACTTCAGTCAATCTAAAAACAAATTTAGATATATCTACGTGCTCACGCCTATAGGTATCGCAGAAAAAATTGAATTAACAAATCAGTTTTTGAAACGCAAAATAAAAGAACATGCAGAGCTTACAGAAGAAATCGAAAAGCTAAAGACCGAACAGTACCAACAAAGCAACAGCGCCATATTTTTCCATACCAATTATTAATTTTAATCATATTTAATTAAATCATGTTAAAAAACTCCACAATTTTGATTACCGGCGGTACAGGGTCATTTGGCAACACATTCGTGCCCATGACACTTGAAAAATACAATCCCAAAAAAATAATCATCTTTTCTAGAGATGAAATGAAACAGTGGGAAATGGCGAAAAAATTTGTCGGCGATGAGCGCATCCGATTTTTTATTGGCGACGTGCGGGACAAGCCCAGACTTGACCGAGCTCTTGACGGAGTTGATTACGTGGTACATGCAGCGGCCACCAAAATTGTGCCTACCGCTGAGTACAACCCTTTTGAATGTGTCAAAACAAACGTCATGGGCGCGATGAATCTCATCGATGCTTGTATTGACAAGGGCGTTAAAAAAGTTGTGGCTTTGTCTACAGACAAAGCAAGCAGCCCAATTAACCTGTATGGTGCAACAAAATTAGCATCAGACAAATTGTTTGTTGCCGGAAATTCATACGCGGGTGGACATGGCACGACGTTTTCTGTTGTGCGCTATGGCAACGTCATGGGCTCACGTGGCTCTGTCATCCCTTTTTTCATGTCGATCAAAGACAAAGGTCAGTTACCGATCACTGACGAACGAATGACAAGATTTATGATTTCGCTCGAGCAAGGTGTTGATTTGGTTTGGCATGCATTTCAAGACATGGAAGGCGGCGAAATCTATGTTAAGAAAATTCCTTCAATGAAAGTAACCGATTTGGCGAAAGTAGTTGCGCCATCTGCGGAATTAAAAATGGTTGGAATCAGGCCTGGTGAAAAACTTCATGAGCAAATGATCAGCCAAGAGGATGCGTATTATACCTACGAGTATCCTGAACATTTCAAAATTCTCCCCACCATCAACGATTGGGCAACCTGTGCGAATCGAATAAAAGATGGAAAAAAAGTTCCTGAAGGCTTTGTCTATTCTAGCGACAACAATACCGAATGGATGTCCAATGAAGAGTTAAAGACATGGATAGATAACAATATTGAAAAAATCGGGAGTATCTGATTCATGATACCGTATGGTCGACAAGATATCAGAGAAGAAGACATTGATGCGGTGGTGTCGGTATTAAAGTCTGATTTTTTAACTCAGGGGCCCATGGTTCCAGCGTTTGAGAATAGAGTCGCATCCCATGTTGGTTCCAAGTTCGCAGTGGCGGTCAACAGCGCAACATCTGCATTGCACATCGCATGCTTGGCTTTGGATCTACAAAAGGGAGACGTCTTGTGGACAACGCCAATCACATTTGTCGCGTCCGCCAACTGCGCATTGTACTGCGGTGCTGCAATTGATTTTGTAGACATCAACCCAAAAACATACAACATTTCTGTTGAAAAATTAGAAGAAAAATTAATCTTCGCACAATCACGAGGCATTCTGCCAAAAATACTTGTTGCAGTCCATCTGTGCGGTGAGCCATGTGAAATGGAAAAAATCAGCGCCCTATCGAAAAAATATGGATTCAAAATCATCGAAGATGCATCGCATGCAATAGGTGGAAAATACAAAAATAGCTTCATAGGTAGCAATCATTACAGTGACATCACAGTCTTTAGTTTTCACCCAGTAAAAATAATTACGACAGCCGAGGGGGGGATGGCCTTAACAAACAATGCGTTGTTAGACCAACGGTTGAGATTGTTAAGAAGTCACGGTATCACGCGCGACGAAGCGTCCATGACACACCAGCCCGACGGCCCTTGGTATTATCAGCAAATAGAGTTGGGTTACAACTATCGAATGACTGAGTTGCAAGCAGCCTTGGGTTTGAGTCAAATGGATCGATTGGATCTATACGTACAGACCCGGCATCAACTTGCCAAGAGATACCAAGACCTGCTCCGTGATCTACCTCTGAGCGCTCAGCAGCTAGACCCTGAATCCTATTCAGGCCTGCATTTATATGTCATTCGGCTTGACAAAAATGCCATCAAAAATACCCACCTTGAGGTATTCAATGATTTAAGAGCCTCGGGTATTGGAGTGAACTTGCACTATATACCAGTTCATCTTCAGCCTTATTACAAAAAATTGGGATTTACCCCCAACAGTTATCCAGAGGCAGAAAAATATTACTCGGAAGCAATCAGTATACCATTGTACTACGGCATGAGCGAATCACAGCAAGACCAAGTTGTTCAAGCCATTTCAAAGGCAGTTGGGGCATGAAAATTGCAATTGGAACCGCTCAATTCGGTTTAAATTATGGGATTGCAAACACTACTGGCTCCAAACCAACGATTGCTGAAATTAAAAAAATAGTAAAAGTCGCGTCAACCAATAACATCGACACTTATGATACGGCCATTGCGTACGGCGACAGTGAGAGCGTTTTAGGGACTTTGAATCTACGTGATAAAAAAATCATCACGAAATTACCCGCACTCCCTAATGATGTTACAAATCCATACGACTGGGTGCTGAATGAAGTTAACGGATCGCTGGACCGATTGAATGGCTGCAGCATCTACGGACTATTGCTGCATCGCCCAGAGCAACTATTTCAACGAGGTGGAGACGAAATTCTCCGCGCCCTATCAGATCTGAAAGAAAGAAACATAGTGAACAAAATCGGTGTCTCGATTTACGACGCCGACGAATTGGAAAATCTATTTAAATTGAAGGATTTTGACATCATCCAAGCTCCATTCAATATCATTGATAATAAGCTATTTAAAAGTGGCTGGCTTCATACTTTGAATAAAAAAAATGTAGAGGTGCACACAAGATCAGCATTTTTGCAAGGCCTACTCCTCATGCCGCCAGACAACAGACCATCATATTTTGACAAATGGTCTGGCATATGGAGGGTTTGGACCGAGTGGCTGAATGACAATCGACTCACTGCGCTTGAAGCGTGCGTATCATATGCCATGTCGATAAAAGAAATCGACAAAGTTATATTTGGAATTGACAGTGCACAACAGCTGATGGGTATTTTGTCTGCCAGAAATACAATCACGCCTCAAAAATTGCCTGAGTGGCCACACAATGTAGACTCAGCATTAACGAACCCAGCAAATTGGATTGTGAAGTGAAAGTATTAGCAATTGTTCAAGCACGAATGGGGTCAACTCGGCTGCCTAATAAGGTCATGCTCCCCATTGGTGATAAGACTTTGATAGAAATCTTACTGAATCGGTTGGCTAAAGCCAAAACACTGAATCAAATCATTGTTGCCACCTCGACAGACCCTAAAAATGACTCTTTAAGAAAACACGTTGAGGATCTGGGTTACAACTGCTATTCAGGTAGCGAATCAGATGTACTGGACCGCTATTATCAAGCGGCCAAACATTTTGAAGGTGAAGTAATAGTACGCATCACGGGCGACTGCCCACTCGTTGATGCAGCTTTGGTTGACAAGGCGGTTAAATTATATCTAGATGGTGACATCGACTATTTAAGCAACACCAACCCACCGACTTACCCAGACGGCTTGGATATAGAGATTTTTTCATTTAAAGCGCTAAGCCAGGCCCACAAAAAGGCGACTCTTTCTTACGACAAAGAGCATGTAACACCTTATTTGAGGAATTCTAATCATTTCAAGACGAATTATTTTTCTAATAGTATTGACTTGTCGAATTTACGCTGGACTGTGGATGAGGCCAATGATTTAAAAGTTATTAGGAATGTATTCAACACATTTGCGCCAGATATAAATTTTAATTGGGAAGCGGTACACGCTCTTCAGCTTAACAGACCGGAACTTTTTATGGAAAATCAAAACATTATTCGAAACGAAGGCGCTTTAGTTGGCACGGGTCAAAAACTTTGGAAGCGTGCCAAGTCCGTGATCCCTGGCGGGAACATGCTTCTGTCGAAGCGGGCCGAAATGTTTCTGCCAGATTTTTGGCCTGCCTATTACAGCAGGTCGAAAGGATGCAAAGTATGGGACATGGACAACAATGAATATATAGATATGTCTATTATGGGCATCGGCACAAATATTCTCGGCTATGGAAATGATGAAGTTGACAGCGCGGTTTCGGCCACAGTCGTCAAGGGAAATATGTCAACCTTCAATTGCCCAGAAGAAGTTTACTTGGCAGAGAAGATGGTCGAATTACACCCATGGGCTGATATGGTCAGATTTGCGAGATCTGGTGGTGAGGCGAATGCCGTTGCGATTAGAATTGCCAGGGCAGCATCAGGGAAGGATAAAGTTGCTGTTTGTGGATATCACGGCTGGCACGATTGGTATCTCTCCGCTAATTTAGGTGATGATGAGACATTGGCAGGACATCTTCTCCCAGGATTGGAACCGAAAGGCGTTCCTCAAAATCTAAGGGGTACCGTTTTTCCTTTTAATTATAACAATTACGATGAATTAGAAAAATTGGTTTCCAATAATGATATTGGCGTCATTAAAATGGAGGTCGTTCGCAATAAGGGGCCAGAAAATAATTTTCTGCACAGGGTGCGCGAATTGGCCACAAAAAAAGGAATTATTTTAATTTTTGATGAATGCACATCAGGATTCAGGCAGTGTAATGGTGGACTGCATAAGCTATTTGGTGTCGAACCTGATATGGCAATGTTCGGTAAAGCATTGGGCAACGGTTATGCGATTACTGCAACCATCGGTCGTCGAGAAATAATGGAGGCCGCTCAATCTACATTTATCAGCAGTACATTTTGGACTGAGCGCATTGGACCCACCGCAGCATTAAAAACTTTAGAAGTAATGGAAAAGACCAAGTCGTGGGAAACCATAACCGACATTGGCAACTATATGCGGGATGGTTGGCAAAAGTTAGCCGATAAGCACGACTTGAAGATCGGTCACTTTGGTCTTCCTGCATTAACGGGCTTTTCATTTGAAAGTTCAAATGCACTTGCATATAAAACTTATATGACACAAGAAATGTTAAAGAAAGGTTATTTGGCCAGCACCGTTTTTTATGCATGCACAGAGCACACTGTCGATATCGTTGACACATATTTAGAACAACTTGATCCAATATTCTCGAAGATCAAACAGTTCGAAAATGGCCTGAATGTTAACGATTTTTTAGATGGCCCCGTTTGTCACGGCGGTTTCAAACGTTTGAACTGAATGCCATGAACGTCATATTCAGAGTTGATGCATCGCATAAAATTGGCACAGGCCACTTTATGCGCTGCATGACTTTGGCCGCTCAATTAAAACAAAGTGCTAGCGGTTCGATTTTTTTTGCATCTAGAGAGTTACCAAGTTATTTGCAACTCGCTCTCTCAAGTGCCAAAATTCATTATATTGAGCTAGACTCAAATATTGGCATGTCATCAACTGAAGATGAAACTGTTAATAATGAGTGGCTGCCTGTTTCACAGTCAAGAGATGCCCTAGATACTTCTTACGCGCTAAAAGATATTGATGTCGATTGGATCATTATTGATCATTATGGCTTGGACGAAAATTGGGAGAAATCTGTTCGGAAAATTACAAAACATATTTTTGTAATTGACGATCTGGCAAATAGGCCTCATGATTGTGATTATCTGTTGGACCAAAATTTCTATTTTGAATCTGATAAGCGCTACAAAGAATTGGTTCCAACGCATTGCACGCTTCTGCTTGGCCCAAAGTACGCGCTTATCAGACCGCAATTTGCCATTCAACGTAAGTCAATAACCCCAAAGAACGGTGATTTCAGTGGGATATTTGTTTTTTTTGGTGGGGTGGATTCTGAAGACTACACGAGCAAAACCATCACGGCCCTCAGTCAGTTGACATTGCAGGGTATAAAAGTAGACGTTGTTGTGGGCAGTGGCAATCCGCACAAGAATCGTGTTGCCGCGTTGTGTCGCGATTATTCTTACATCTATCACGAGCAAATAGATAACATCGAAGAGCTAATGGGTTCGGCAAGCATTGGGATTGGTGCAGGTGGATCGGCCACGTGGGAAAGATGTTGCTTGGGCCTGCCGACGATTGTGATTTGTATTGCGGACAACCAGCGTGAATTAATTGCTTATGGCGCAAGTAAAGGTATTTTCCTCTGCCCTGAAATTAATAGTTATGACAGCGACATCAAATTACATATCTCTGCACTGATCAAAAATCCCAATCTCTGTATCGCTTTGTCTGAAAATTCGATGAACTTGGTTGATGGCAAAGGTGTGTCGCGTGTGGCTAGGCTCATTGATACAACAAAACTTGCGGTGAGACTTGCAACAACTGCGGATTCTCAAAGTATTTTTAATTGGCGGAATGATGAATCAATCAGATCGGTTTCAAAAAACAAATCGTTAATTTCTTTTGACGACCATGAAAAATGGTTTTTGAAGGTAATTTCTTCGGATTCCAAGTCATTGTTGGTTTGCCATGATGCCAATGTTCCAGTCGGCATTGTGAGATTTGATATCGAGTCAGAGACAGCTGAGGTGTCTATTTACCGTGTTCCAGGCGCACTTACACAGGGCAAAGGTCAGCACATTTTAAAATGCGCAGAGGAATGGCTTCGCGTGAACCAGCCGCATATTACGACGATCAATGCCCACGTCCTGCCTGGTAACGAGTCTTCCGTTGATTTATTCTCGAATTCTGGCTATAAGCTAGATTATTTTAGCTATCAAAAATCGATTGATAACATATGAAAATTGCTCATAAAAATATCGGTGTTAATCATCCGCCATTCATCATCGCGGAAATGTCCGGCAACCATAATCAATCGTTGCCCAAGGCTCTCCAATTGGTCGATGCCGCTCATGCAGCCGGCGCCCATGCCTTGAAGTTGCAAACGTATAAAGCGGATACGATGACGCTTAATATCAACGATCGTGAATTCCGGATCAGCGATAAAAATAGTTTATGGTTCGGTAGAACACTTTATGATTTGTATGAGGAGGCCAGTACGCCGTGGGAATGGCACGAAGAGATATTTTCCTATGCAAGGTCGTTGGGAATGATTCCTTTCAGTACGCCATTTGATTCGACATCGGTAGATTTTCTTGAAAAGCTGGATGCTCCTTGCTATAAGATTGCGTCTTTTGAAAATACAGATGTTTCTCTGATCAAGCTCGTGGCCTCGACGGGCAAGCCAATCATCATTTCGACAGGCATGGCGACTTTGGCAGAATTGAGTGAAATGGTTCAAGCTGCCCGTGATGGAGGCTGTAAAGATTTGATACTATTAAAATGCACCAGCACATATCCTTCACTACCCATTAATACAAATATAAAAACCATTCCCCACATGAGAGAAATGTTTGGATGTGAAGTTGGCCTATCAGATCATACGATGGGCGTAGGCGTATCGGTTGCAAGCGTAGGTTTGGGAGCAACAGTTATTGAAAAACATTTTACGCTGGCTAGGTCTGATGGTGGTGTTGACAGCGCATTCTCTCTTGAGCCGCATGAATTGAACCAATTGGTGGTCGAGACAGAACGTGCATGGCAGGCGTTAGGCGCCGTCAACTACGGTCCGACGGACGCTGAAAAAAAATCCCTTGCTTTCCGAAGAACTTTATACATCGTTGAGGATTTGCAGGAAGGGGATATTCTCACCTCAGACAATGTCAGATCAATAAGGCCCGGATTAGGATTACCTGTTAAGCATTTTGATGTGATACTTGGAAAAAAAGTTAATCGACAAGTCATTCGAGGCACTGCGTTGCATTGGGATTTGATCAGTTAATCCTTTTTCTGCATTTTATATATGGCTAAAAAGATGAAAATTGTTGCAATCATTGAAGCACGAATGACCTCTTCGAGGCTTCCAGGTAAAGTTTTGCTTGAGGCTGCGGGTAAGCCGATGCTACAGCATTTGGTTGAGAGATTGAAGCTTGCGCCCTCCATTGACGAAATTGTCATCGCGACCACTGTCAATGATGCTGACAATGAATTGATCAAATTTTGTTCTTCTGCCAATATTAAATACTTTAGAGGCAGCGAGAACGATGTGATGGACAGAGTAATAAAGACGGCACAACATTTCAATGCCGATATCATTGTTGAAATTACAGGCGATTGCCCAATCATTGATCCCCTTATCGTTGAACAAGTAGTTAGGATCTTCAAAAACAACAGAGCCGATTATGTAAGCAATGCCCATGTAAGAACCTATCCTGATGGCATGGATGTTCAAGTTTTTTCGTTGGATTCGCTCGTCAAATCATCAAGTATGACCACCAACTCGCTCGACAGAGAGCATGTTACATTGCATATCAGAAATAATCCTGAAATATTTTCTCCCATTCATATCATGGCCCCACCGGAAATCCATTGGCCTGAGCTCGGGTTGACATTGGATGAATTAGGCGACTACCATCTAATAAAAAATATCATTGAATATTTTTCAAAAAGCAATGCAACGTTTACGTGTCAAAATATTGTCGAGTATCTAAAAAATAATTCCGAACTACTGAATTTGAATCAGTCGGTTGTCAGAAAGGGAGATAGTTAAATTAATGATTGCAGCCATAGCTCATGACGCAGGCGGAGCCGAGGTGGTTAGCAGTTGGTTGAAGCATGCCTCCGAAAGATTTTCCTTGACTGCTGAAGGCCCAGCAAATCTAATATTCGACAGCAAATTTGAATCCCTTAATCGGCTGGAACTGAAACTGGCAATTGAAAATTGTGACTGGGTCTTATGTGGCACGAGCTGGGATTCGACATTGGAATTGGAGGGCATCAAATTAGCTAGACAATTAGGCAAAAAATCTGTTGCTTTTTTGGATCACTGGTCTAACTATTTGGATCGGTTTTCTGATCAAGGTTCACTTTGCCTACCAAATGAGATCTGGGTAGGAGACAATTATGCCTATGACATTTTGAATAAATGTCTTCCAGAAATTGAAAAGAAAATTGTCAAAAATTTTTATTTAGAGGATTTAAAATCCAAAGTTCAAAGTTTTTCTAAGCTTGGTGATACCAACACTATAAATTTGTTGTATGTGTGCGAACCAATTGCCGAGCATGCAAAAAAAGCATATGGCAATGAAAATCACTGGGGCTATACCGAGACGGATGCCATCAGCTATTTTTTTGAGCATGTTGGTAAAATTTATAATCGTATTGATTCTATCGTGATCAGACCGCATCCGTCAGAGAGTCGTAGTAAATATGATTGGATAAAGTCGAATGCAGATTATTCAGTCAATATTGGGGGTGAGAAATCTTTGATTGAAGAGATTGCGGATTCTACGGCAGTTTTTGGATGTGAGTCAATGGCCATGGTTGTTGGGCTGATTTCGAATAAAATTGTTTATAGTGTGATTCCCCCTTCAGGAAAAATTTGCGTCCTTCCTCAGAAGGAAATCATTCATTTTCGAGACATATTTAAATGATTAAATCTGTGTTGATTGGTCTTGGCAACATAGGTATGGGCTATGACAGTGGTGATGCTAGTGAAAGCACATTCTTGAGTCATGCCAAATCCTTGTTCCATCATCCTGAATTTGACCTGATTTGTGGCGTGGATATTGATAAGACTTCAAGATTGAAATTCGAATCGCTGTTCAAGCGCCCAACCTATCAAACGTTAAACGATATTGAAATAAATATATATGATATTGATTTGTTTGTTATTGCCGTGCCCACCAAATTTCACAAATCAATTATTGAACAAATTTTTGAACGTCATCACCCTAAAGTAATATTATGCGAAAAACCTTTGGCGTATACCGATGACGATGCTCAGGCTATTATCGATTTATGCACCGATAATGAATGCGCAGTCTTCGTTAACTACATTCGTCGGTCTGATCCAAGTGCTGTAGAAATTAAAAACCTGATTGACGAAACTTGTTCTACTGGCAATCGCTTAAAAGGGGTGTGTTGGTACACAAAGGGCTTCTTGCACAATGGATCTCATTTTTATAACTTGCTTGAGCACTGGCTTGGCATGGCAATTGATTCAAAGATAATCAACCGTAATGCACAACGTGTTGTGTACGACGAAGAGCCCGATGTTTGTATAGCATTCGAGAGGGGCGATATTATTTTTTTATCGGGTCGAGAGGAATTTTATTCTCTATATTCTATAGAGATTTTATTTGATGATAAGAAACTTGTATACGATTCCGGTGGCGAGGAAATTTATTTTACTAGCGTCGTACCCATAAGCGATGGTGCAGCGGGACAGACCCCATCTCTCAGTAAGAAAAAGACCGTCATCAAAAGTGATTTGGCTAATTATCAAATGAATGTGTATAAGGAGTTGGCCAAATTCATGAGAAATGAGCCTTACGCTCTTTGTTCAGGTATGGAAGCCTTGCATACAGTGAAGTCCATGAATGTTGTTTTAAGTAATTTTGTTTCGGAGATTTAATATGGTTGATAAACTAGCAATTTTTGGGGGTTCGCCAGTTATTTCGGAGCCCTTTAAACCCTATCCATCGATAGGAAAGAAGGAAGAAGAAGCAGTTGTTAGAGTTGTTCGATCTGGTGAGCTGTCAGCATTCTTTGGCAGTGATGGCCCGCAATTTTTGGGCGGCAGGGAGATCCTCGCATTCGAGGCCGAGTGGTGTGAAAGATTCCGAGTCAAGCACACAATCTCCGTCAACTCTGCAACTTCGGGACTTTTTGCCGCAGTTGGTGCTGTAGGCGCTGGGCCTGGAGACGAGATCATTGTTCCGCCAACCACCATGTCGGCAACCGCAATGGCGCCACTTGTCTATGGTGCAACACCTGTTTTCGCGGATATTGAGGATGACACTTTTTGCTTAGACGTTGAAAGTGTCATTCAGAAAATTACTGATAAAACCAAGGCAATTATTGCTGTAAATTTATTTGGCCACCCTGCCAATCTTTCGCAATTGCGAAAGATTGCGGATGAGCGATCAATTTTCTTGATTGAAGACAATGCACAAGGGCCCTTAGCTTCAGAGAATGGCGTTTTTGCAGGCACCATTGGCCATATTGGTGTTTTTAGTCTGAATTATCACAAACATATACATACCGGAGAAGGTGGCATGTGTGTCACCAATGACCCCGAACTTGCTCTTCGTCTTCAGCTGATCAGGAACCATGGAGAGAATATTGTCGAATCAAGAAACTTGAAAAATCTTAAGAATATTATTGGATTCAACTACAGAATGACGGAATTGAGTGCTGCCGTCGGTAGGGTACAGCTGGCAGACATTGATTCACATGTCAACAAGCGCATTAACATAGCGCAAAAATTAAGCAAAAAACTGTGCAACTTGACCGGCATCACCACGCCCATGGTGAGGGATCAGTGCAATCACGTTTATTATGTCTGGGCACTCAAATACGATGAAAAAGCGGTAGGTCCTTCCCGCAAAAGATTTTCCGATGCATTGACTGCCGAAGGCTTTCCAAACACCACTGGATACATTAGGCCATTGTATATGCTTCCCATTTTTAGGGAAAAGATTGCCATGGCCAAAGACGGACTGCCCTTTACAAATTCAGAGGGCTCATATCATGCAGGCTCATGCCCAGTAGCTGAACGACTGTGGGAGAAAGAATTCTTGTATTTTGAGCCTTGCGCATATGACCTGACCGAAAATAATGTTGACGCATTGTGTGATGCGTTTATTAAAGTCTATTCAAATCGTCACTTATTGTAATATGAACTTTGAACCAATAGTTGTTGGCGATTTTATCATCAAGAAGTTTCGTACAGAGCTGATTGCACAGAAATACATTGACTGGCTCAACGACCCGGTTTTGATGAAATACTCTGAACAACGCCATAGTCTCCATGATGATCAATCATGTTTGGCTTACTACAACTCAATGCAGACTGAAAGCACTCTTTTTTTGTCAATCGAGTCTGTGAAGACCATGGCACACATAGGAAATATTTCTGTATCTTTTGATTTTAATAATTCAAATGCAGATTTATCCATTCTTTTGGGCGATGCAAATTTTCACAAAAAAGGTGTCGCAAAAATTTGTTGGAGTGCAGTCATAAATGCCATATTTAGAGTATATGGCATCAGGAGAATAACGGCGGGAACGATGAAAGCCAACAAGTCAATGGTCAACTTGATGCTTGCATCGGGTATGCATATTGATAGTGAACGCCCTAAACATTTTTTACTTAATGGCGACGAAGTGCCTTTGGTTACCTCTGCAATTTATAACCCTAAATTTACATTGGCGTAAATCATGTCTAACTTAAGTTTAAATTCAACCTTATCTTTCATTCGTTGGCGCCTCAAGATTGCGCGAAATCTGACCCGAATTATTAATAAAATTATTTATTTACCAAAATATTTTTATGTAAAAAATATTTCGTCCACTATTTCTAATTCTAATAAAATTTTCTCCACGCTGGAAGAAAATGGATATGCAAAAGTTTCTCATGATCTTGAAGTTAAAGCAATAGATTTGCTAAAACTTAAAGGTTTGGCTGTCAATAAGTCGTTCATCGACATCGGTCCCAGCCATTCAATTGAGCTGGTCGATGCCTTTGCAAAATTGATGAGTATTGAGGGCGTTCAGGATACGATCATCAATTATTTCTCTGGACGCCCAAAATTATGGAACGTAGCGCTTAATTACAGCGATCCTTCCGATCAAGTCAACGATAGCCAACTTTGGCACTTTGACTATGGTGATGTTCGCCAGCTTCATTTCATGATTTATTTTACGGATGTCAATATTGACTGCGGGCCTTTTACTTTTATTGATGCGAAAGAGTCGGCAAAGGTCATCAGAGACGCGTTCATACTAGAGCGATTTACTGATGCGGATCTATTGCAAAAATTTGATATCAATGTTCAAAGGTCTGCAATTCGTTTGACAGGTAACATTGGTGATGTCTATATGGCAGATCCAGGTCGTATTCTTCATCAAGGGGCACGCTGCAAGAAGCCACGACTGGTTATGTTTGTCACCTTCACGACGCCGACACCAATGAGTAGTGGGGGGAGTGCTGTCATCGATTCTGCCACAAGAATCAAATTGTGGGAAGGCTATAAGGCGAGCTGTACACCAAAGCTCGATAAGTATACCTTTATTTGATAAAATGAATATAAAAGATTTTGGCCGGCTATTTTATTCGACCACATCACAAATTTCAATTATTATTCGCCTGTCGCGCTATGCTAGCAAATTTGGTATTTTAGGTAAATTTTTGTCGATATTATTAGACAATGCTTTGCTACATCTTTATGGCATCGAACTGAGTTCGCGCACATTGGACATTAAAAACTTGATCGTTGGTCATTCGACCGGTGTCGTATTGGGTGGCAACGGTATTCGTTGCACAGGCACCTTGCGCATCAGTTCTGGAGTTGTATTTGGTCGTCGATACGATTCTTCCAAGCCAATCGAGCAAAACGGTGTTTTTTTTGATGTAGATGGCGACTTGACCATTGGATCCAATAGCGTTCTCTTGGGGCCTCTTAAAATCAAAGGTCCGGTT
This sequence comes from Burkholderiales bacterium, assembly GCA_028868455.1. Taxonomy (GTDB): domain Bacteria; phylum Pseudomonadota; class Gammaproteobacteria; order Burkholderiales; family Burkholderiaceae_D; genus Undibacterium. Next base: position 15,696 of record JAGWUK010000010.1, read on the forward strand.
ACCATTGGCGCCTTGTCACTGGTCACGCACGATATCACGGAACCCGGCAATTATGTGGGCATCCCGGTCAGGAAGTTGGCGTGATTTTTTGATGAATTTGATAGCTCAATTAAAAAAAATATTAGGGAATTCTTATTTTCTAATGTTGATGATGCTCTCTGCCGGCATCTCTATGTCTAGAGGTTTTTTTGTTGCAATGGGCCTTGATAAGGCAGCTTTTATAGATTATGCAACAGTTGTTTCTACCGGCTATTTTTTATCATTTTTTTTGAGCATCGGGGCAGTCGAATATACTGTTAAAAATTTCCCTAGAATGATTGCAAACAAGGAAAATGCAAAGGTCATAGATCTTACTGAAATTCTTATTATCAGCCTGTTACATCGGGCTTTTTTATTGATAGTGCTTACTTTTTTTACACTTTATTTTGTCAATGAGAGGTATTTTATTGCGCTATCAATTGCATTCATTTTAGGCCTACTCTCTTGTCTGACCAGTGTTATTTCATCACTTCAAAGATCCTTGAGCAAGCCTCATCAGCTGGCATACAGCAATTTGTACCGCGCGATCATCGTTTTCTTATTTGTAGTTCCAGCAACATATTATAATAATTTTAGTTTGGTTGTTGCCAGTGAGATTTTTTCCAGTTTATTGGGTTTTTTTCTCTCTTGTTGGCACAGTGGCGTAAAAAATATATCAATCCAAAAAATTCGCAAATCTTTTTCTGTTGCGCTTAAGGTCTTCGGCAATCATAAAGATGGATTACTGTTGTCGGTCAGCTATTTATTATTGTCGATTCCGTTTTACCTTGATAGGCTGGTCGCAAAGAGTATTTACCCCATCGATGAATCGGCTAAGTATGCGCTTATCGCCATGTTCATGACGGCAGGTAGCGTTTTATCAAATACAATTGCACAGAGGACTGGGGCTGAAGCGATCAAGATTTTGAATCATGATAGGAAAATAAAATCGGCAGCGCGGTATATAGTCAAGTGGATAATTTTTGGCGTTTTGTTATGGTCCATTTTTATGCTGCTTGTTTCAGCTTTATTCCACTTCGATATCATGCCCGAATCACTGAAGAAATATGATATTGCAGCCAATTATTTGGTTCTTGTTTATTTTTTAGGAATATTGTCGTTTGGCAGCATTATTGAATTTATTGTTATTGGCATCGATGGCGAAAAATTAATGTTATTTTCGTCCATTTTTTACTTGACTCTTCTATTTATATTGATATTTATTGTTTATATTTTTCACCTGCCTTTAGTTTATTTTTTGTCGTCGCTGGCAATCTCAAAATTATTTTATATTTTATTTATCATCTATTCTGTAAAATATATCATACAGCCAAAGACTTAAATTTAATTTTTAACATTATGAAAAATAAAAAGTCTATCGTCTTCTTTGCCCGAGACTTTTTGGCTACAGAGTTTTCAAAAATTTCTCATGACTTTTCTGACTTCACCAGGATATATATCACAGTCAACAAAAACGAGATAGAAAAGGCTTCGAAATTTGATGTTGATGGAATATATATTGATTTTCAATCTTTTTCTATTCCTAACGCATACGCTCCGATTCAATCAGACGTCTCCTTCAATTTAGACCGATATCTTCGGTTCTATGATACTTCAGAAATTTTACCTATTGCGAATAGACTCAGATCCATTTGCGAACATCTGATTTCAAATTACGATATAGCTTTCTATGTCGATGAGCCAGTTAGCGGGTATATTAATTCATTTTTTAATAATTTTTTTCATTCTAACGGTGTTCAGTGTCTCCACTTTCAGACGAGTTGGATTCCCGGTTATATGTTTTTTGTTTCGGATGCTGCACAACATTCGCCTGTAAAAATCGACATGCTTGGTAGCACGGAGGTTGTCGTGGGTCAGCATGTTGAACGGCGGAAGTCAGGGTTGGCACGCCCGCTGTATGTAATCGATTATTCGGGTTACAAGAAGAGAATTAGCGATCTGTTAACAACTACAGCAAAAGCTGTCTACAGAAAAATCTTTCGCTCCACTTACTTGTATATAGACAAAGATCCATCAGCTCATTTTTTACATGCGCA
>JAGWUK010000413.1 GCA_028868455.1 Burkholderiales bacterium
TAATGGTAATTGATTTTAAAAAATTGATAGGTGAACTGGATCGACAAAACGCTGATTAAGTTTGGTTTAAGTTTGCTCTCCTATGATGAATTCGTACGGAAAAGCCCGGATTCATAAATATGAGGAGCTATCATGAAATTCAAAAAAATTACGATCGCATTAGTATCTGCTGGATTGCTTACTATTGGGACAGCTAACGCATTCAGTTGGAATGCTGCCAACTGGTTTCAAAAAAAGACTGAGCCAGCTGCGTCTAAAGCATCATCAACAAATACGATTGCGCAAGTTCCGCCAAATGCGCCAATTGCCCCAATGACGGCACCAAATTATCGCGCAATTGTGGCGCGCTATGGCTCAGCCGTTGTAGGCGTCAACACCGAGGCAATGCATAAAACGAGTATCAACAGTGATTCGGATAGTTTTTCAAATGATCCATTTTTCAGATTTTTTCGAAATATGCCGGGTTTTAACGGCAATGGGCTCGAGCGCGATACACCGGTTCGAGGACAAGGCTCAGGTTTTATCTTAAGCCCTGATGGCGTGATTCTTACGAATGCGCATGTAGTGCGGGATGCGGACGAGGTCACGGTAAAACTTAGTGATCGGCGAGAATATAAAGCAAAAGTACTGGGTAGCGATAAGGCGACTGATGTAGCCGTGTTGAAAATAAATGCCAGCAACTTGCCAGTGGTCAGTATTGGAAATACAAACGAACTGAGTGTTGGTGATTATGTGCTTGCAATTGGCGCACCGTTTGGCTTTGAGCAAAGCGCAACGGCCGGTATTGTTAGTGCGAAGAGTCGCTCATTGCCAGGTGATGGTTATGTTCCGTTTATTCAAACCGACGTTGCAGTAAACCCTGGAAATTCTGGCGGCCCATTATTTGACGCGAGCGGCAATGTGGTCGGTATTAACTCGCAGATTTATAGCCAAACTGGTGGTTATCAAGGCGTTTCATTCGCGATTCCAATCGATGTCGCATTAAACGTCGAAAATCAAATTGTTAAAACAGGAAAGGTCGTTCACGCAAGATTGGGCGTAACTATTCAGGAACTGAATCAAACGTTGGCAGAGTCCTTTAAACTTAAACAGCCCGATGGCGCTTTAGTATCTAATATTTCGCCAGACAGTGCAGCTGCTAAGGCTGGGCTGCAATCCGGGGATGTGATTCTTAAATTCGACGGTCATCCGCTTAAACGTTCGACCGATTTACCCGCATTGGTTGGTACTGAAAAACCTGGCGACAAGGCTGTGTTAGAGGTTTGGCGCGGTGGGAGAACGATAAATTTGACTGCGGTGCTTGAGGCTGCGAATGATGTAAGCGAGCATGAAGATCCCACTCCTGGCGCTCACAAACAAGGGAAATTAGGTGTCGCTGTGCGACCTTTGACAGGAGATGAAGCACGACAGGCTGGCATTGCAGCAGGTCTCATTGTCGAACAGGTAGGTGGGGCAGCGGCGAGAGCGGGTGTGGAGCCGGGGGACGTTATTTTGGCGATCAACGGTTCGCCAGTAAGGTCGGCGAACCAACTTCAATCTTTGGTATCTAAACAGAGCAAACACCTTGCTTTGCTAATACAAAGGGGAGACGCAAAGATTTTTATTCCAGTCACCTTGGGGTGAGCTCGTGTCAGCAATAATCGCAGGAATTCTTTAGCCGATGAATAATGCAAGTAACTGATACTGGTTCAATTTTTAAAATGTATTGCGACAAATGTATATTTGATGCAAAATATAGGCCTATCCTTAGCATCTGAATTTTCATTAGTGATGCAAAAAAAGGCAATGAAGCAGCGATGAGGTTACCGGACCTCCTAAGGCCCCCAAAACTGGGGGCCTTTTTCTGAAGTCGTGCTTGTCAATAAGGCGCACCAGTGCCACATCTATAAGTTCAATATTTAATCCGCCAGCTACTCGCGGTAAGGAATTGAAAGCAGTTACTGAAATAAAACTTCATAGGCTATTACGAAGCAAAGTTCAAAATTGAGGAAATTTTGCATTAAATGCAGCGAATTTTAACTGGGAAAATCTGACGTCACTCTATCGGCAAGCCATTCAATGCCGACTACGTACACACTGCGCGCATATCCAATATGCCGCACCTGACGTGATCAAGGCTTAGAGAATTTATGGATATTCTCTAAAAATTGGTTGCCTTTAGGCTTTGAGCCAATAACTCACTAAAAACTTTTAAGGAGAAAGTTCGGATGGTATTTAAATTCTTGGGAAATTCCTTAATCGACTGGGGTATTTCCCTGTTGGTCACCGTAGCCATAACAATCATTGCGCTGACGATAAAAAAAATTGCAGTAAAAAAATTGAAAGTCATTGCAAGTCAAACGCAAACACATATCGATGACATTTTGGTTGGTGTCCTATCAAGCACGCATGTTCTGTTTATTTTGCTGGAAGCATTTTATTTCGGTGCGTATCTTCTGGAGTTGCCGGCGACAAAACAAGTACTCATTGCGCGTTGTGCTGTCATTGGGCTCCTTGTTCAATCAGCCATTTGGGGTGATAAAGGAATACGTCTCTGGTTGCATGATTGCCTTGATCGGGCCCGACAAGAAGATGCATCCAGTATAACTTCGACTGCTGCACTTGGATTTATCGCACGTTTAGTTTTATGGGTTGTCGTTGCATTGATGATATTAGACAACCTCGGTTTCAACATTACGACTCTGATTGCCAGCTTGGGCATTGGCGGTATAGCAGTCGCACTGGCTGTCCAAAACATACTTGGCGATATTTTTGCTTCCTTATCGATCGTTTTAGATAAGCCTTTTTCAGTCGGCGATTTCATAGTCGTTGACGACGCAACAGGAACAGTCGAATTTGTTGGTTTGAAGACCACTCGGGTGAGAAGTCTATCTGGCGAACTGATTATTTTTTCTAACGCGGATTTATTAAAAAGCAGAATCCGAAACTACAAACATATGCAGGAGCGTCGGATTGCATTTTCAATTGGCGTCGTATATCAGGTGACGGAGGATCAACTGCGGTCTATTCCAAAAATCATACGTGAAGCTATTGAAGCTCAACCTAAAACCCGTTTCGACAGGGCGCATTTTAAAGCTTATGGCGAATCATCGTTGGACTTTGAAGTTGTTTACTACCTTACAGAGTCGGATTACACCCTTTACATGGATACGCAGCAATCCATTAATTTGATGTTATTTAATCAATTCGCCAGGGCAAAAATTGATTTCGCTTATCCAAGTCGGACGGTGTATGTTGTGAACTCAACTGATGATAAATAATTAAAGTCATCTGAGCTCTGTGCAAAACTATGTGGTATTGCTAATTGGGAATAAGTGCAAGCGATTAAATGCTTGCTGAAATTTGATATGCAAAGAATTTTCTAAGTTTCGTGATGGCTTAATTTGTTTGGCTGACTTTATTGATATATGCCAAAATCAATTAACAAATTACTGCGCTAAAATGAAAAGAGATAAAGATGGCAAGTAAAAATTGCAAAATATATGCGAAGTGAATCCATTATTATGAATTCAGGATCGGTTGTGCAAATTCGTGGCAGTGTGGTCGATATTTGCTTCGAGCATAAGTTGCCTTCGATATATACGGTATTGCATGTTGATGATGAGAGAATCATTCTTGAAGTCCTCACGCAACTCGATCAGCGCCATGTGCGAGCAATCGCGCTGACACCTACTCAAGGGCTTGCCAGGGGGATGGCAGTCATCG
>JAGWUK010000414.1 GCA_028868455.1 Burkholderiales bacterium
GAACGCTTTGCACAGGAAACTTCGGCACGCAGCCTGCGTGATGTGATTCCTGGTGCCGACATTTTCCTTGGCCTGTCGGCCGCCGGCGTTCTGAAGCAGGATATGGTCAAATTGATGGCCGACAAGCCCTTGATTTTGGCATTGGCCAATCCAACACCAGAAATTTTGCCGGAAGAAGTCAAGGCAGTACGTGACGACGCTATCATGGCTACCGGACGCTCGGATTATCCGAATCAGGTGAACAATGTTCTCTGCTTCCCGTATATTTTTCGCGGTGCACTGGATTGCGGCGCAACGACCATTACGCGTGACATGGAAATCGCCGTGGTGCATGCCATCGCCGAGCTGGCGCAGGCAGAACAATCGGATGTCGTGGCCTCGGCATACGAAATCAGCAATTTGTCATTTGGTCCGGAATACCTGATTCCTAAACCGTTTGATCCGCGCCTGATGATCAAAATTGCTCCTGCGGTGGCGAAAGCGGCAGAAGAATCCGGTGTTGCTGCACGTCCAATCAAGGACATGCAGGCATATGTTGAGAAGCTGCAGCAATTCGTCTATCACAGTGGCACATTCATGAAGCCATTGTTCCAGATCGCTAAAAAAGCGCCGGCCGAACGAAAACGAATTGTCTTTGCCGAAGGCGAAGAAGAACGCATCTTGCGCGCTGTACAAGTCATCGTGGACGAAAAACTGGCGACACCGATTCTGGTTGGTCGTCCGAACGTTTTAGAGCAGCGCATAGAAAAATTCGGCCTGCGCATCAAAGCCGGGGTGGATTTTGAAGTTATCAATCCCGAGTTTGATCCGCGCTATCGCGATTACTGGCAAACCTATTACCAGATCACTTGCCGCAAAGGTGTGACTGAACAATACGCCAAACTGGAAATGCGCCGCCGCCATACGCTGATCGGCTCGATGATGATTCACAAGGGCGATGCCGACGGCATGATTTGCGGCACCTTTGGTACCACGGGTTTGCATCTGAATTACATCAATCAAGTGCTGGGCAAGCGCGAAGGCGTCAACGTGTATGCGGCAATGAATGGCCTGGTTTTGCCGGATCGTCAGCTGGTCTTGGTGGATACCCATGTCAATGAGAATCCGACGGCTGAACAAATCGCGGAAATCACCATCATGGCCGCCGAAGAAATGCGCCGCTTTGGGTTGATGCCGAAAGCCGCCTTGTTATCGCATTCCAATTTTGGTTCTGGCAATAGCGAGTCTGCGCAGAAAATGCGTGCCGCACTGGCGATCATTCAACGCGATGCACCAGAACTGGAAGTCGATGGTGAAATGCACGGCGATACGGCGCTGGACTCAAGTTATCGCAAAAAAATGATGCCAGGTTCGACACTCAAGAGTGACGCCAATCTGCTGGTCATGCCAAACATTGATGCGGCCAATATTTCATACAATCTGCTAAAAATCACGGCAGGCAACAACGTCGCGATCGGTCCTATCCTGCTCGGATGCGCCAAGCCAGTCCATATCCTGACACCGTCGGCAACCGTCAGACGTATCGTCAATATGACAGCATTGTGTGTGGTGGATGCTGTTGCTCAAAGATAAGTAAATGACGGATGCAGGGGAAATTGATTCTGCATTGATGATGAAAGAGGCTGAATTTTCCCGGGAAAATTCAGCCTCTTTTTTATCGGATTTGATTTGTCAAAACTGAGCTGAGGTGAGGTGAAGCCGCGTTCGCTGTGTTACTGCTGATGCGTATTCTTTGCGCTTTCATGCTCACAGACTCGTGTGTTGACAGCGCTAATCTCGCAACGACTTCGTACGTGTGACTTTGCATACTCCCCTGAATTTTCAAAAAAATCGCTTCATCCCGCTCTTTAAATAACGGTGTTCAAAATATACATACCGGAGTATCGCTATTTTGAGGTTAATTAGCGCAAATGCCTTAACTGTTCTTGATCAATCTTGGCTGTGTTTTTCTGTATATGGCCTACGCAAAATTGCCGCAGCGGCGTTATAGCTCCTTGTCGCACGATATGTACGGACTTCGCCGCTACGCTTTGCCGGAACGATTTTGCGTAAGTTCTGCTGTATTGTCGTATTGACGAATTGGTACCCGGCCTGTTGGAACGAAGGTTGCCGCCTTTGAGCAATGTCCATGCTGGTCGTCGAAAAACATATGGGGCTTGAACGCCGCCAGCACTGCGGATTTATTGACGCCACCCATGAAGAAGGTTTCGTCAATGGCGATATTCCACGCGCGCAAGGTGCGGATTACGCGTTCGTGGGCGGGTGAGGAGCGCGCCGTCACCAGTGCGGTACGCAAAGGAAAAGCTCTGCCGTCAGTCGTCTTGAAATTGTTCTGCAAATACGAAAGCGCTACCAGAAGACGGGCAAACGGACCTTCCGGTAAGGGCTTTTTTGCATTTTCTCTTTCGTGCTGCTCAAATGCTTCGACGCCTTGCTCTTGATAAATACGCTCTGATTCATCTGAAAATATCACGGCATCGCCATCAAACGCGATGCGTATCTGTTCCAGGTCGGCAGCATTTTCCGGGATTGGATAAAGCAATGCCGACGCTACCCCCGAATTGATCGCGGCTTGCACGTCATCTTCATGCAGGGATAAAAACAAACTGACATTAAATGCTTGCAGATAAGGCGCCAGGGGAGCTCCGCCGGATAGCGCCGCACGCGTGATATCCAGACCGAAGTGTTCTATTGAGTTGAAAATGCGTAAGGATGTTTCGGAAGAATTCCTCGACATAATGACTACTTCGACCAATCTATGCCCGGGTGTCAGCGCATTTAACTTTAGCAATGCCTTCACAAGAGCAAAGGCAGCACCAGGCTTAAGAATGGCATTTTCATTGTCAAGCTGGTGACGACGATAGGCGTCCAGTCCTTCGTCCTGGAAAATGCGTTCCTCTGCTTCCAGATCAAACAGCGCTCGGGAAGAAATAGCGACAACCAGTAAATTATCTAAGGAAAAAGGCATGGGTATTCAATCATTGTGGATAGTTGCAAGCGTCACACAAAATACTCGTTTAGACAAATACGCCTTTCAGTATGTCGTTAACGCGTTTTACGGAACGTCAGGTTCAGTCGCTGGTTCCCCAGTAATGCGTGTTCGTTATGTTTGACGGTTGCGACGCCGTGATAATGCAAGCGCGCCTGACCTCCCCAAACCACGACATCGCCGTGCATCAGTAAAGTGCGTTGTACAGGATCATTGCGCCGGGAGCCGCCAAACAAGAAAACAGCAGGGATGCCAAGAGAAACTGAAACGATGGGCGCCGAGTAATCAAGTTCGTCCTTGTCTTGATGCAGCGATAATTTGTTCCCCGGCAGATAGCGGTTGATTAAGCAACTATCGGGCAGAAAATCCGCATATCCTGCTTTCGCTGCAGCTTCTATAGCCATGTTTTTAAATATGCCTGGCATTAACGGCCAAAGACGACCGCTGACGGGATCGTATTCACTATACCGATAGCCATATTGATCAGATACCCAGCCCAGATTGCCACAACAAGTCATGGCAACCGACATCTGATAACCACCCGGGGTGGTCAGCTTGCGGAATGGCGCCGCTCTTTCTATCTGCGCAATCTCGTCTAGCAATGCGTGCGCATATCTATTTGCGAATCCGCGCAAGATCGTTGCGCCTTGGCTCAAAACCTCGCTCCATTCGCTACTCGAATCATTGTCAAAAAGAGAGAGGTTCATACGACT
>JAGWUK010000011.1 GCA_028868455.1 Burkholderiales bacterium
CCCAGCGCATGCGCTTTCTTCAGCAAGGCATCAAAATCATTCAGCGTACCGAACAGCGGATCGACGTCGCAATAATCGGCGACGTCATAACCAAAGTCTTTCATTGGTGACGTGAAAAACGGCGAAATCCAGACAATGTCCACGCCCAGCGAGGCGATATATTCCAGCCTGGCCGTAATACCCGGTAAATCGCCGACACCGTCGTCATTACTGTCAGAAAAACTGCGCGGATAAACCTGATAAATGACGGCTTCGCGCCACCATTTGGCCGCCCGCGGTTCAACAGGCAACGTGCTCACGGAAGAAGAATCAGACATAAATATTGCCTCGGAAATTCAGGCCAGGATGGAATCGGCCGCCAGTTTTTCGGAAAGTATCACAGAGACACCCAGGAAAGCAGGATATTCCGCCGTGATCAGATAAGTCGGTATTTGCGCCAGATAATTGGCAAACCGGCCCTTCGCCTCAAATCGCTGGCGAAATGCTGACTCTGCAAATACCTGCCCCAGACGCGGAACGATGCCGCCGCCAATATACATACCGCCAGTCGCGCCCAACGTCACCGCCAGATTGCCGGCAACCGTGCCCAGCATGGCACAAAAACTGGCCACTGTTTTCATGCAGGCAGGACAGGAGCGATCCAGTGCGCGGGCGGTAATTTCAGCGGCGTTTAATTCTTCATTCTCGTGCTGACCATCCAAAGCAGACCAGCAGCGATACATTAATTCCAGTCCCATGCCGGAAATCAGGCGCTCGGCAGAAACATGCGGATATTGCTTCCAGATCAGCCTCAACATCTCCAGCTCTGCCTCGTCGGCAGGCGAAAAAGTTACATGTCCACCCTCGCTGGACAAAGGTATCCAGTGATTGCCGCAAGGGACAATACCCGACACACCCAGACCAGTACCGGGACCGATCAGTCCAATAGTACGCGCCGCCTGTGCCTGTCCGCCACCGATCTGGACACGCTCTTGCTCTTGCAGATGCGGCAAAGCCATCGCCAGCGCTGTAAAGTCATTGACGACCAGCAAAGTCTGTACATTCAGCGCACGCCGCAAAGCGGAGATAGAAAATGTCCAGTGATGATTGGTCATGCTGACCACATCACCATCAACCGGATTCGCAATGGCGATGGCCACATGCTGAATCGCATGCGCACATACGCGATGCACCTCCTGACTGCCGAGATAAGCAGTAATTGCACTTTGCAAATCCGGATAGGCATTACAGGCCAACACCGACACAACGTCAAATACATGTGGCCGCAGCTCCAGCGCAAAGCGCGCATTCGTACCGCCGATATCGGCCAGCAGGCGTGGCCAAGCCTGCACTTCTCCAGTTTCGCTATTCAGGTCTCGCTTCAACTTCTCACCATTCATTGTGTGCCGCCGGATCATGAAGATTGTTCAGGGTCATCAACCCCGGTCAAATTTTATGTAGCAATACTACATATATCAACCACACATGTCTAACAATTTTGAGATTTATGGGTTAAAATTTGAAAAAATGCCGATTAAAATAAAAAAACAGCTGGCAATGCAAGGGCAAAGACCCAAACAACTAATGTAGTCACACTACTTTTACAAGCAAGGAGACAGGCTTGAAACTTGATCGAACACGATCACTTTCGCAGGATGGATGCAATCATTTGCAACCTGGCGGCAGCATCGGGCAGACACGGCTGGCGACAAATGTCGCCGACACGATGTCGCGTCGGACATTGCTACAGACGCTCATCTGCAATTCAAGCCTGACTGGGCGCAGTAATATTGCGCACCGCATAATCAAAATGACTTTGCCTCTGCTGCTGAGTGGACCAATCTGCGCCACCGCAGTGGCAACCACATCCGTGGCAACAAACGATTCAACGCCTGCCGCCACGGCAGCCAGTACAAGCGCTTCATTGATGAATGCCTGCAACGACGGCGGGTTTGAAATGCCATTAAGCAACGTCACTACTTTGATACCCGACGCCCACGCTTACTGGCTGAATCGCCTGCAAATTCAATGGCCGGGCATAAGCAGCCAGGCTGGCCATTTTCATTTGTATACGTCAGCGCACGGGCAACTCGATATTGCCAAAGGCCGTCGCGTTTCCGGCACGAATCATCATTACGCCTTACAGGTTTTGCCATCGGGATTACAGCCCGCTATCGACGGCAATTTCCGCTTCATCGGTGCAGGCGTCGCGCTGGCGCTGCCCACAGAAAATCGTCAGCAACTGGCAGACGTTTTCAGGCAGCAAGCGGTCATCACGCTGGAAAATGCAGCCGGCGAGGTGATCGATTTCACACGTCTGCAACAAGCTGGTGCGCTGGACGATTTGTATGCAGCGGCGACCGGCGTCAATGATTTTGGCGTCAAGATCGATGCGGGTCAGACTCATATCAAGCTGTGGGCACCAACGGCCAGACAAGTAGCTGTCTGCACTTATGCCAGCGGCAGCAGTCGCGCCGACAGCGTAACCACGATGCAACAGAATACGCAGACCGGCGCCTGGAGCGCGGCGCTGGCGGGCGATCTGAGCGGTCATTACTACCGCTATCTGGTGGATGTTTTTGTGGCCGGAAAAGGATGGGTAAGGAATCTGGTCACCGACCCGTACTCCATCAGCCTGACCACCGATTCCAGACGCAGCTATATCGGCGACCTCAGCGCACCAGCATTAAAACCGGCTAACTGGGATACGCAATCCATCCCGGATACGGTCCATCATCAGACCGACATGACAGTCTATGAATTGCATGTGCGCGATTTTTCCATCAATGATGCGAGCGTGCGTCCAGCATATCGCGGCAAATATCTGGCATTCACTGAAACCGGCTCAAACGGCATGCACCACCTGAGCGCTCTGCGTCAGGCCGGTTTAACTGACATTCATTTATTGCCGGTGTTCGATTTCGCCACCGTTCCCGAATCAACCTGTCTCACGCCTGCTATTCATGGCGACGCCACCAGTGATCAGCAACAGGCGATGATCGTGGCGAATGCTGCCCATGATTGCTTTAACTGGGGCTACGATCCCTATCATTACAATGCACCTGAAGGCAGTTATGCCAGCAATCCGGCAGACGGTGCCGTGCGCGTGATGGAATTCAGAAAAATGGTCATGGCACTGCATCAGGCCGGACTGCGGGTTGGCATGGACGTGGTTTACAACCACACGATGGCTTCCGGACAGAAGCAGCAATCGGTGCTGGATCGCATCGTGCCGGGCTATTACCAACGCCTGGATGCACGTGGGCAAGTTGAACAATCGACCTGTTGCGACAACACCGCGACCGAACACCCGATGATGCGCAAACTGATGGCCGATTCTGTGTCGCTTTGGGCAAAGCAATACAAAATCGACTCATTTCGTTTTGACCTGATGGGACACCAGCCGCGCGCTGCGATGCAGTCGTTACAAGACAGGCTCAATTCGGAAAACGGCCGCACGATCAATCTGATCGGCGAAGGCTGGAATTTTGGCGAAATTGCTAACAGCGCACGTTTTGTGCAGGCGTCGCAACTCTCGCTGAATGGCAGCGGCATTGGCACCTTCAGCGACCGCGCGCGTGATGCAATACGTGGCGCCGGAGCCGGCGGTGCGGCAGATAGCATTATAAAAAACCAGGGCTATATTAATGGGCTGGTCTACGCACCAAACGCCCTGGCAGACAAGCAGCGCCCGCTCAGCGATCTGTTGCGCGCTGCCGATATGGTGCGCGTCGGGCTGGCGGGTTCCTTGCGCAATTTCCGTATGGAGACCTGGGATGGCCAACGCAAAACCCTGCAAGAAATCGATTATGCCGGACAGCCTGCAGGCTACGTCAGCCAGCCATCTGAAGTCGTTAACTATGTTGAAAACCACGACAATCAAACGCTGTTCGATATCAATGCGTACCGTCTGCCGACCGACACCTCGCACGCCGACCGTGCCCGCGTACAAATTCTCGGACTGGCACTGACTGCGCTAAGCCAGGGAGTTGCCTATTTCCATGCGGGTTCCGATATCCTGCGGTCAAAATCGCTGGATGGGAATAGCTTTGAATCCGGAGACTGGTTCAATCGCCTTGACTGGACCTATCAGGATAATTATTTTGCGACCGGATTACCGCCGCAGTCCGGCAACGCACAGTTTTATCCTTATATCCGTGCCTTGCTGGCCAATCCCGACATCAAACCCAGGCATGAAGACATCCTGATGGCGCGCGATATGTTCAGAGATGTGTTGCGAATACGCGCCAGTTCCAGCCTGTTTCATTTAAACAGTGCAGAAGAAATCCAGCGACGTTTGCAGTTTTTCAATACCGGAAAACATCAGAATCCATTACTGATTGCAACAAAAATTACAGGCGACCATTATCCGGATGCGAATTTCCACTCGGTCATGTCTTTCATCAATGTGGCACCCACGGCGCAGCAGTTGACGATCCCATCGCAAAGCAAGCAGCACTTCGTCCTGCATCCGGTGCACCTGAGCGCCAATGCGGGCGACAAACGGATCGCCAGCGAAGCGCATTACGACGAACAATCCGGCACTTTTTACCTGCCTGCGCGTAGTGCAGTCGTGTTCGTGGAGCATTGAAATGCATAGACCATTATCCAAACCATGCAAAATCGGTAGCAAAATATTACGCATTCTGTCGACGTTTAAAGCCGTGCCAGTGACGTTCATCATCAAAACCATGGGTGCCCTATCACGCAAGACTGATCATTCTTCCGCAACGGTGAAAGGTATGATCAATACCAGTGAAACCGCGCCAATGCGTGTTATTGGCATGCTGCGTGAGCGCACACTTCGTATTGGTGCAGAAGTATGCGCCACCTTGGTGCAAGTGCAGCATCATTTCAACGCGATGCAGCACACAGAAAGCGGCAAGGCGTGGTTCGGTTTTTGCTACGACAGATCAGGCGTAAGCCCGAAATGTCCTGTCCACGCGTTAGTCAGTGAGTGCTGACCGATGTGTGACAGGTCACTGGCAAAATCAATTCAGGCACAGGGATTGACCGGCATGGAATTGGTTTTGTATTGGTTGTTCATTGGATATGAAGCTTTTTGCCGAAGATGGCTGCGATGATGTGCAACGGGTATTAAAGATATATTTTTTTTCACGAATGGACAAAAAGTCGGCATTCACAGCAAAAATATGAAAAGTTTTCGAGCAATTAGAGAAAATTTTTAATCAACAGCGGTTATTATTACCGCCTTCGTATTCTTAGATTGAGGAGACAGTCGGAATGGATTTTTCAAACCACCAGCAAGAGCCGGGCAAGAAATTTGTCGGGATAGGGCTGGTCATAGTATTTCACGTCGCACTGATATATGCGCTGATCAACGGCCTGGGGACCAAACTCGTCGAAATCATCCAGAAGCCTCTGGAAACAAAAATCGTCGAAGAAGTAAAACCACCGCCACCGCCACCAGACACACCGCCGCCACCGCCACCAAAACTGCTGGCACCGCCGCCACCGTTCATTCCGCCACCGGAAGTCCAGGTGCAGCAACAGGCACCGCAACCGAACACCATCTCGGCCATCTCCAACGTCAAACCCGACGTTCCGGTGTTTGCCAAGACCCAGGCGGCGCCGGTAGAAACGCCGAAACCGGCAGGACCGTCCATCGTCCCGGCCGTGATCGACTTCAACGTCGCCGGCTGCAAACCGGAATACCCACGCGCCTCGCTGCGCAATGAAGAAACCGGCACCGTCATGCTGTCCGTCTTGATCGGCGCCGACGGCAGCGTCACCGAAGTCAAGATCGACAAATCCAGCGGCTACCGCGGACTCGACAAAGCCGTCAGCTCCCAACTGATGTCCGGCTCCTGCAAAAACAAGCCCGGCACCGTCGACGGCAAACCCCAGCCGACCTGGACCAAAGTCCAGTACGTCTGGAGACTGGAATAAACGAACAAAGCAACGATCAGCACAATGATCTGCGCCGGATAAAAAACAGGCAAAAGCAGCACAGACGCCCAATCGCCCTGAACTGCTTTACCCAAGAAACACGCAGTACGTAACAAAAAACAAAGTCGCCTATAAAAACAGCAGTAAGAAACACCAACCTTATATTTGTTAAAGGAAGCACCATAATGAAAACCCGTTTCTCCGCATTCCTGGCTGCCGCCATCCTGACACTTGGCACAGCGGCCGTTGCCCCGGCCTTCGCCGATGACGCTGCCTCCGCCTCCGCCGCTGCGTCCGCCCCGGTCGCCTCCGCTGCCGCAGCGACCCCGGCACCCGCCGCAGAAGCGCCAGCAGCCAACCCGGCCGACATCACCGCTGCCGCCCCGGCCAAAGAAGTCATCGAAAACCCGTACGGCCTCGATGCCCTGTGGAAAACCGGTGACTTCGTCGCCAAAGGCACCCTGATCATCATGTTCATCATGTCCATGGGCAGCTGGTACATCCTCATCACCAAAATCATCGACCAGTTCAAACTCGGTGGCCAGGCCAAAGATGCCCGCAACAAATTCTGGAAAGCCGCCTCCGTTCAGGCCGGTGCCGCCTCCCTGAAAGAAGGCAGCCCATTCCGCTTCATCGCCGACTCCGGCATCAAAGCCACCGAACACCACGAAGGCGCCCTGCTCGAACAAATCGACCTGAACACCTGGGTCTCCATGTCCATCCAGCGCGCAGTCGACAAAGTCCAAAGCCGCCTGCAAGACGGCCTGGCCTTTTTGGCAACCGTTGGTTCCACTGCTCCATTCGTCGGCCTGTTCGGTACCGTCTGGGGGATCTACCATGCGCTGACAGCGATCGGCATGTCCGGTCAGGCATCGATCGACAAAGTGGCCGGTCCCGTTGGTGAAGCGCTGATCATGACCGCGATCGGTCTGGCCGTCGCCGTTCCAGCCGTACTCGGTTACAACTTCCTGGTTCGCCGCAACAAGAGCTCCATGGAAGAAGTGCGTGCCTTCTCCGCCGACCTGCACTCCGTCGTCCTGTCCGGCAGCATGAGCAAAACAGCCGCCAAAAAAGCAGCGTAATGCCCGGGAGCGCGCCCCTGACGCGCGCTCCGCCCCATCACGCAGCAAGGCAGCACAGCAACACACAAGCGTAATACGGACGACAGCCTGTCCGGTGCAGGACACACTCCCGCACCGGACAGGCAAAGTCCCCCGGCAAACGCCACGGCAGGCGCCGGGCAATCTGAAAGAGAACACACTATGGCAATGGCAATCGGCAACGATGGTGACGGCGAAGACGAAGTCAACAGCACCATCAACACCACCCCGCTGGTGGACGTCATGCTGGTCTTGTTGATCATCTTCCTCATCACCACCCCGGTGATCACCGACACGGTCAAACTCAAGCTCCCGGCAGAACGCAACCAGATCTACAAAACCAAACCGGAAAACATCACCATCTCGATCAGCAAAGATGGCGACATCTACTGGAATGGGATGATGAAACCCCTAAGCGGCACCGACGCCCTGTTCGACCGGCTCAAGGTCGAAGCGGTCAAGATCCCGCAACCGGAAGTCCACATCCGTGGAGACCAGAATGTGCGCTACGAATTCGTCGGCAAAACCATCCTGACCACCCAGCGGGCAGGCATCTCCAAGGTGGCCTTCGTGATCGAACCGCCGCCACGCAATTAATGATGCCGCGCCAAACCCGCCCTGGCGTCGTTGCACTGACTGGTCGTACCAAGGTACTGCCTGCGTCAGTGACGCCTCGCCAGAACAGGTTTCGCACAGCATCCTGCGCCAACAGAATTTGCTGAAAGAAGGAAATAAACATGGGAATGCAAGTAGGCTCCGGCAGCTCCTCCGCCGAACCGGATGTCATGATAGAAATGAACATGACGCCCTTGATTGACGTCATGCTGGTCCTGATCATCATGCTCATCATCACGATTCCGATCCAGAATCACGCGGTGAACCTGAACATGCCGACCAACACCCCGTCCAAGCCGACCGAACCACCGGTCGTCATCAACATTGACGTCGACTTTGATGGCACCGTGTTATGGAATGGCGTGGCGGTAGCGAACCGTCCAGAACTCGAAGCCAAGCTCAGCGAAGTGGCGGCCACCCCGAACCAGCCGGAAGTGCATCTGCGTCCGAATGCCGTGGTGCCGTACAAATCCGTCGCCGCCGTCATGGCCTCGGCACAACGTCTTGGTGTCACCAAGATCGGTATGGTCGGCAATGAGCAGTTTTTGAAGTAGGGAAATGGGGATTGGGTGAACAGGTATTATCGCTAAGTGTACTGAAGTGATGATACCACTTAAATACCTATTGACAACCACTATGAAATAAACTTACAGTGGAAGTTAAGATAGTAACAGATGTTTTCGCCCTGACTTAACTTTGTCAGCGTCCGTTCAACGGCAGAAATTTGATGAATATTTCAACACCAACACAGACTGCAAGCGCCATACCGAAGCACGCCAGTGCGTCGGCCTCAGGATTTTCTGGTTCATATCTGATCGGAGCGGACGGCGGTGGCACTGGCACGCGAGTGGTGTTGGCGAACGTCGATGGGCAGGAACTGGGACGAGGCAGTGCCGGACCATCTGGTCTGGCCCATGGGATAGGTAATGCATGGCAATCGATACTGACGGCGACACGCCTGGCCTTTGCCGATGCAGGGCGCGACATGCCTGCTTTATCGTCCATCGCAGCAGGCTGCGGATTGGCCGGTGTGCATCATCATTTGTGGGCGGATGAGTTTGTCCGTATTAATCCGGGTTTCGCCATGCTGGTCGCGGAGACCGATGCATATACAACGCTGCTGGGCGCCCACGCTGGCCGGCCTGGTGCAATTATTGCACTGGGCACAGGCAGCGTCGGTGAGGTGTTATTGGCTGACGGCACGCGGCGCGAAGTCGGTGGCTGGGGCTTTCCCGCCAGCGACGAGGCCAGTGGCGCCTGGCTGGGCATGCGCGCCATCAATCATCTGCAGCGTGTGTTGGACGGGCGCAGTCCGATGAATAGCTTTGCGCAGGCTGTGCTGGCGCATTGCGGTGGTGACCGCAATGCGGTGTTTGCGTGGCTGGCGCAAGCCAATCAGACGCGCTATGCCGAACTGGCGCCGCTGGTGATCCGCTTTGCCAGCGAAGAGCAGGTCGCGCGCGCCATGATGCAAGAAGCGGGGAGGGAAGTCGAAATGATGGCGCAGGCGCTGGATCCGTTGGCGGAACTGCCGCTGGCGTTGTGCGGCGGGCTGGCAGCGCCGGTAGCGGCGTATTTACCGGCAGCTTTGCGCGAAAGGGCGCAAATGCCGCAGGGGGATTCGGCCAGCGGTGCTTTGATATTGATACAGGGATTTGTACAAATGCATCTTCAGCAGGACTGACACAAAACCGCTCCAGCAGAGTAATGCGCGGCGTTCGTTGCCATGCTTTGCGGAGTAGTTTTGCGACAGTCTTGATAGAGAAAAACAGAATAAACAGAAAAGTGAGGTAGACGGACATGCTGGCACAACTGATCGATTTCAAACCGGATAGCGAGAGCTCGACCCCCTTGTATCTGCAACTTGCCAACAAACTGGCGAACGGTATCCACAGCGGTTTGTGGCAGCCGGATGAAGCTTTGCCGTCGGAGCGCATGTTGTCCGAGGCGCTGGAGATTTCCCGTGTGACGGCGCGCAAGGCGATCGATATGTTGTGCGAACGCGGCATGCTGACGCGCAAGCATGGTTCTGGCACCTATATCACGCCAAAACTGGAACAGCCTTTATCGCGGCTGACAAATTTCAGTGAAGAATTGCGGCAGCGCGGCTTTGTGCCAGGTTCGCGCTGGTTGTCGCGTGAAACCGGCATCGCTGCACCAGAAGAAATTCTGTCGCTCGGTTTGTCGCCGAATACCGTTGTGTCGCGTTTGAAGCGTTTGCGTACCGCCGACAATGTCGTGATGGCGATCGAAAGCACAACGATTCCTGCTATCTATATGCCCAATCCCAAGCTCGTGACGGACAGTCTGTACGGCTATCTGGAGGCGCATAACGTTGGTCCGACACGTGCGTTGCAACATATCCGCGCCGTCAATGCAACGGCGGAGCAGGCGCGGCTGGCCGATATCAAACAGGGCGCGGCGATGCTGTTTATTACCCGTGTTGGCTATTTACCTAACGGCACCGCGATTGAATTGTCGCATTCGTATTGCCGCAGTGATTACTATGACTTTGTGGCGGAGTTGTTCAGATGAGTTCGTATCAGCAATTGGCAGGACAAATCCTGACACCTTCCGGCTGGGTCGGCGGCACGCTGGACTTTGACGACAAAGTCCGTGCAATCACCGCCGCAGCGAGCGCCGATGACGCGTATTACATTTTGCCCGGCTTTGTCGATCTGCATGTGCATGGCGCCGGTGGCAAAGACACGATGGAAGCGGGCGACGCTGTCGAAGTCATTGCCCGCAAACATGCGCGTTATGGCACGACCAGCATGCTGGCTACCACCATGACGGCGCCGCTGGCAGATCTGGAGGCCGCCTTGCAGGCGATCAAGCCTTCGGTCTTGCAGCGCTCTTCCGGTGCTGCGCGCGTGCTTGGTGTGCATCTGGAAGGACCGTATATCAATCCCGGAAAACTCGGCGCGCAGCCGGATTTTGCCCACACTGGCACGCTCGATCAGGTGCGTCATCTGGATGCCATCGCCCCCATCAAGCTGATCACCGTCGCACCGGAAATGGAAGGCCATTTGCAACTGGTGCGCGAGATGACCGCGATGGGCATGCAAGTGCAAATCGGCCATACGCTGGGCACGTATGAAGAAGGCGTGGCCGCACTGGAAAACGGCGCTACCGGATTCACCCATTTATATAACGCCATGTCGCGCATGGATCATCGTGCGCCCGGCATGGTCGGCGCGGCGCTGGCACATGCGCGCTATTCTGAAATCATTCCCGATCTGCTGCATGTGCATCCGGGTGCGATCAGGGCTGCCATGCGTGCGATTCCGCATCTGTATTGCGTGACCGATTCCACCGCAGCCTCCGGCATGCCGGACGGCCAGTACATGCTGGGACGTCAGGTCGTGCATAAATGTCTGGGCGGGGTGCGCCTCGAAGACGGCACGCTGGCGGGCAGCACGCTGACGATGGATCAGGCATTGCGCAATCTGGTCAGCATCGGGCTGGATCTGGCCGATGCGTCCAGGCGCGTATCGACCTATGCCGCCGATTATTTAGGACTGCATGACCGTGGCCGCCTGCAGGCGGGCAGTCATGCAGACATCGTTGTGCTGGATCGCCAGCTCAAGCTCATCGCAGTGTATGTAGAAGGAGAAAAGATTGACCTCGCAAATGCTTAAGGAAGCACGCTCTTCCGCCGAATATGTGGCGCAACAACTGACGCAGGAGCGCGAGCGTTATGCTGCGCTGGGTGCGCATCTGCGCGCGCATCCGCCGAGTGCGGTGCTGACCGTGGCGCGTGGCAGCTCGGACCATGCCGCCAACTATGCGGCTTATCTGATCATGGCGCGCATCGGCCGCATCGTGGCTTCGCTGCCGATGTCGCTGGTGACGCTGAACAAGGCGCCATTGTTGGCCAGGGATGCGCTTGCCATCGCGATCTCGCAATCCGGTCAAAGCCCGGATGTGGTCGAACCGATTCGTTATTTCCGCGAAGGCGGCGGCACCACCGTGGCGCTGGTCAACGATGCTGCTTCGCCACTCGCACAAAGCGCAGAATGGACACTGCCATTGCACGCCGGACCAGAACTCAGCGTGGCTGCCACCAAGAGCTTCATCACTTCGCTGGTGGCCGGTGCACGACTGGCGGCCAACTGGCAAAACGATGCCGAGTTATTGCAAGCGATTGAGCAATTGCCAGAAGCGCTGACAGCAGCGACGCAGCTCGACTGGTCGGCGGCGCTGGAGGTATTGACACCGGCGTCGCGCATCATGGTGGTGGGACGTGGCATCAGTTTTCCGGTGGCGCTGGAATCGGCACTGAAATTCAAAGAAACCTCGGTGATTCAGGCCGAAGCCTTCAGCGGCGCAGAAATTAAACACGGCCCGATGGCCTTGATCGACGATGGTTATCCGTTGCTGATTTTCGCCACACGCGGACCAGCGCAGGCAGGCCTGATCAGCCTCGCCGAAGAAATGCGCGGACGCGGTGCCAGTGTCTTGCTGGCTGCACCAGACGATGTGCGCGAACGCAATCTGACTTTGCCTTTGGCCGCGACACCGGATCTCGACCCTATCGTGGCGATTCAGGCGTTTTACATGATGGCCGCCAATCTCTCGGTCGCGCGTGGACTCGACCCGGACAAGCCGCGTCATCTGAGCAAGGTGACCAAGACGAATTAACGGCGCATTCAACGCGGCGGTATTTTTTAAAAACGTTGAATTTATATACTCCACCCTAGTATTTTATTTAATCGGCAATAAAGACGTGCGCACCAGAGCCATTTTTTTTGAAAAATCGGGGAGTATATTCCTGCTGCAGCGGCGCACTGAACTGCGTCGCTGGGCAGCGACCGTTTTTGCATTGATTTTGCTGTTGTGTCTGCCGCTGGCAAACGCGGCGGCAAAGCCACAAACGGTGCAGAAAATCACCTTCTGGACCATGAGTCTGAAGCCGAAATTCATCCCGTATTTTCAGCAACTGGTCCGCCGCTATCAACAGCGCCATCCGGACATCGAACTCGAATGGGTGGACTTTCCGTGGGACATTTTGCAACTCAAACTGATCACAGCGATTGCTGCCGGCACACCGCCGTCGCTGGTCAATCTCAGCGTACCCTGGGCCGAAGAAATGGCCAGAGACGGTTTGTTGGAACCGGTTGATGCCTTGCTGGCAGAGCCAGGCCAGACGCCGGATTACACCGTCGCCGCGCTGGCCGATCTGCGCTTTCACGGCCACGTCTACGGCTTCCCGCATTACAGCAACGTCAATGTCATCGCCTATAACCGGCAAATTCTGGACGCCGCCGGCATTCATGCCCCCGCGCGCAATATGGACGAATTGCTGGCGCAAGCCGTGCAAATCGCCGCGCGCACCGGCAAGCCCGGCTACGCCCCGGCGTTGGGAAAAATCGACGGATTCTTCCTGCAGCAAGGCCTGCCCTTAATCCGCGATGGTCGCGCCGTGTTCAATTCTCCGGCCCATGTCGCGCTGATCCGGAAACTGGCAGCGACCTATCGTGCGCAAGGATTTTTAAAAGACAAATTATTTGCCGAAGATAATTTTCCCGCCGTCGTTGATGCTTATCTGGGCGGACGTCTTGGCATGATGGTCAGCGCACCGACCGCCTTGCGCCGCGTGCAAACCGATGCCCCGGCGATCTATGCGCAGACCGGCATTTTCCCCATGCCCGCCGGACCGACTGGCATCAACGATGGCGGCTGGATGTTTCATTTCGCCATTCCGCAAGGCGTGAAAAAAAACGAACTGCCAGCGATCGCAGCATTTGCACGCTACCTGACCGGCGACGCGAATCAGCTCGCCTTTGCACGCCTGGCCGGGGTCATGCCGACCACGCAGCAGGCATTGGCCGATCCGTATTTTCGTCAGATTCCGGCCAACGCCGGTGCCGCCGAACAGGCGCTGGCGGTGGCCGCGCAATCGATGCAGTCGTCGCGCAGCCTGTATGTGGCGGGCATTGATGATTACGACGAATTGCGGCGGTTTTTGGTGAAAGCAGTCGAAGCCGCCGTGACTGGTCGCGCTGATCCGCAACAGGCATTAGATGAAGCCGTGGCGATCTGGAATAAGAAATTGCAGAAAGCGCGGCAACCATGAACACGCCGCGCGCACAAGGCTGGCTGGCCTGGTTGTTCCTGACGCCGGCGCTGATATTGCTGCTGGCATTTTCGTTCTGGCCGGTATTGTATGGCTCGTATCTGAGCATGACTGATTTCAGTCTGGTGCGCCCCACACATTGGGTCGGGCTGGACAATTATCTGGACTTGTTTGGCAACCAGATGTTTTTGACCGGACTTAAAAATTCACTGCTGTTTTTGCTGGTCGTACCTTGCACGCAAATCGCCGCGCTGGCTCTGGCGGTGCTGGTGAATCAGCAATTGCCCGGCATACGCTGGTTTCGCGCGGCGTATTACGCGCCGGTAGTGACCACGGTAGCCGTCGTCGGCATCCTGTGGGGATTCATGTTTCATGAACAGGGCACTTTGAATTATGTGTTGTTGCAACTGCATCTGATCCATGCGCCGGTCGGCTGGTTATCCGACGACAGCATCGCCTTGTTTTCGGTCATGTTCGTCTCGTTCTGGCGCGGACTCGGCTGGTATATGGTGATGTATCTGGCGGCCTTGCAAGCCGTACCGGCAGAGATGCAGGAAGCCGCATTACTCGACGGTGCCAACCGCTGGCAACGATTCTGGCGCATTACTGTGCCGATGCTGATGCCGACCATCATGGTGTGCAGCATCATGTCGGTACTGGCCGCGCTGAAGGCCTATCAGGAAGTCGATGTGCTGACGCAGGGCGGGCCGATGAATTCCACGTTCACTGCCTTGTATTACGCCTACGATCAGGGACTGAAACATTTGAAACTGCCACGCGGTCTGGCGGCCAGTTTCGTCGTCTCCCTGTGTTGCATTGCGATTGCGCTGCTGTGTCTGCGTTATCTGAAACCGAGGCACAGACAATGAAAACCGCAGCGCCTGTTTTACACGCCAGACAATGGGAAATCTTGCGCGCAGGCCGACGCTTTGTACGCGATGTCCTGCGCTATGCTTTGCTGAGTCTGATCGCTTTGCTGTGCGTGTTTCCGTTCTGGTGGACGCTGGTGGTGGCGGTGTCCGGCACGGGCAACCTGTTTGAATTTCCGCCTTCGTTCTGGCCGCAAGATGTCTCGCTGGCGAATTTTTTCGAAGTCTTTCGCGTGATTCCTATCCTCGCGTTTTATAAAAATTCGCTGCTGATTACGCTGGCGACTGTCGCGGGAAAATTGCTGATCTGCTCGCTGGCGGCTTACCCTTTGTCGCGCATGCAATTTCGCGGCAGCAAGCTGGTGCTGGGCGTGATTCTGGTCACCATGATCTTGCCGTCAGAAGTCAATTTTCTGGTGAACTTCATCAGTCTGACCAGGCTAGGTTTAGTCAATACCTATACCGGCGTCGTCTTGCCGAATCTGGTGACGGCCGTAGCGATTTTGTTGCTGAAGCAGGCCTTCGATGAAGTCCCGCAGGATTTGCTGGATGCGGCCCGCGTTGACGGTGCCAGCGAGTGGACGATTTTTTACCGCATCGTGTTGCCGCTGATCACACCGTGGCTGGCCACGGTCGGCATACTGACTGCGGTAGAGGCGTGGAATGACTATATCTGGCCATCAATCGTTATCAGCAAGCCGGATGATTTTCCACTGGCCGCTGGCGTGCTGTATTTGCGCGGCACCTATGGCAGCAGTACCCGCGTGATCGCCGCCGGCACGATTTTGACAGTCGCACCGATCTTGGCGGCTTTTTTATTTACCCAGCGCTTTTTTATGCGCGGCATGGATGGAGCAGTGAAATGATGCAGGAAACTACGCAAGCCGATTTGTCGAATTCTTTGACGCCGGAGCAGGCGCGCCGTCTGGCCGGACAACTGGTGATGATACGTATGCCAGTGACCAGTCTGGATCAGCAATCCGCCCAGTTTTTGCGCGATAACCATATCCGCGGAATTTGTCTGTTTCGCGGCAATATGGTCGATGAAGTTCAGTTGAAACAACTGACTGGCGACTTGCGTGCCGTGATGGGCGCAGAATCCCTGATTGCGATTGATCAGGAAGGCGGTGCCGTGGTGCGCGCCACCTGGGTGCCGCAGCCACCCGCTGCGATGTCGCTCGGTGCATCTGATGACCCGGAACTTTGTCGTCAGGTCGGTGCAGCGGTTGCGCGCGGCGTCAGGGCGCTCGGTTTTAACTGGAATTTTGCCCCGGTGCTGGACTTGAATAATAACGTCGATAATCCCGTCATTTCTGAGCGCTCTTTCGGTGCTGATCCGCACCGCGCCAGCGAACTGGCGCTGGCCTGGATGGAGGGCAGTTTGTCAGAAGGCGTGGCCTGTTGCGTCAAACATTTTCCCGGTCATGGCGATACCAATGTTGATTCGCATCGTGATCTGCCAACGGTGAACAAAAGCCGTGCCGAACTCGACGCACTGGAGCTGGCACCTTTCCAGATCGCCGTCAGCCGCAATGCACCTGCCATGATGACGGCGCATATTGTTTATCCGGCGCTGGATGCCGAGAACCCGGCAACCATGTCAAAACCGATTTTGACCGGTCTGCTGCGCGATGAGTGGCATTATCAGGGCGTGGTGATTACCGATGGCATGGACATGCATGCGATTGCCGGGCGTTACGGTGTCGGCAATGCCGCCGTGCGCGCCTTGCTGGCAGGCGCCGATATGGTGATGGCTCTGGGCACCACCGAGACGCAAAGGGAAACGCTGGATGCGCTGACCGACGTGATTTTGTCCGGCCAGATTTCGCTCGCCGAAATACAGCAGAAACTCGAACGCGTACGTCGCCTGTGCGATGCCTATCCATGCGGCGCGACAGCCTACCAGACTGAGTTGGCCGACCGCATCCTGATGTCCTCAGCATGGCGACGCGGGCTGACGACCAGCGGTAGTCCGGTACCGCCCGCCAAAGGCAGCAAGATACGTCTGGTGATCAGCGCCGACGTGGTTTCCGACGGTGTTTCCGAAGCGGGGATTGCTGCTGACAAAGTCAGCGCCATGCTGGCCAGTTTGTATGATGTCGATACCGTGTGCTTTAGCGATGCGGCCAGTTTTGACTGGAACAGTTTGCCGCAAGACGGACGCTTCGTGATACTGGCGTCAACGGTGCGCATCCGTTATTGCGAACGCGCACGCCAGACCTGGAAACCGGATTTGCATCTGGTGTTGTGGAACCCTTTCCAGATGCTCGACATCGCCGCGCCAGCCTTGCTGACCTACGGATTTGCCGCACCCGCCGTCGACGCAGCACGCGCCTGGCTGGCTGGAGAAATCAAAGCCACGGGGCGGATTCCCGTGGCAGGTTTCGATCGCTGAGGCGCACGGCATGAGTGGCGTACGACTGCAAAACATCAGCAAATTCTATAGGCTGCAGCAAGTCCTGCATGAGATTTCCATGCAGGTGCACGATGGCGAATTCATGGTGTTTGTCGGCCCGTCTGGTTGTGGAAAATCGACGCTGCTGCGGATGATCGCCGGTCTGGAAGAGATCAGCAGCGGCGATTTATGGATCGACGACAAACTGGCCAATGCCGTGCCGCCCGCCAAACGCGGGCTGGCCATGGTTTTTCAGTCGTATGCGCTGTATCCGCATATGAGCGTCTACGACAACATGGCATTCAGTCTGAGTCTGACTGGCATGGCGCGTGCCGCCATCGACGATGCTGTGCAAAAAGCGGCCGCCATTTTGCAGATCACGCCGCTCTTGCAGCGCAAGCCGCGCGACCTGTCTGGCGGTCAGCGTCAGCGTGTTGCAATAGGCCGGGCAATCGTGCGCCAGCCGGGCTTGTTTTTATTCGACGAACCATTGTCCAATCTGGATGCCGGGCTGCGCGTGCAGATGCGTATGGAACTCAGCAAACTGCATCGTGAACTCGGTGCGACCATGATTTATGTGACGCATGATCAGGTCGAAGCAATGACCTTGGGCCAGCGTATTGCCGTCTTCAATGGCGGGCGTATAGAGCAGCTTGGTACGCCACTGGACTTGTACGAACATCCGGCCAATTTGTTTGTGGCTGGCTTTCTGGGGACGCCCAAAATGAATTTTTTGCGCGGCAAGGTCGTTGACATCGCCGCGCTGCAACTGCAGATCGGGCTGGACGACGGTGG
>JAGWUK010000415.1 GCA_028868455.1 Burkholderiales bacterium
CACTGGCTGACTTTTTTCGCTTCGCTGAACTACGCCTCTGTCGCCTATGGGCTGATGGGTTTTGCCAGTTTTCCTTTATTTGTTGCGTGGCTGGAGCCTTTGGTTTTTAAGGAAGAAAGGCATCGCCGCGACTGGCTTGCCGCGATTGCCGTAGTATTGGGAATGGCCGTCATGGTCAGCGATACCAGTTGGGAGAGTGGTGCTCTTGCAGGATTACTGCTGGGCGTGGCTTCAGGATTGAGCTTTGCGCTGCTGACTCTGGCAAATCGCTGGCAGGGGATTGCGATACCGCCTTTTAAACTGGCATTCTTGCAGAATGCTGTCGCCTGCATTAGCTTGCTTCCTTTTGTTTTCAGTGAAAACAGCACATTCCAACTGGATAAGCATGATTGGTGGGGCTTGCTGTTGCTTGGCGCGGTATTTACTGCTTTATCACATGGACTATTCATGTTTAGCCTCAGACAGATATCGACACGACTGGCAAGTATGACGGCCTCGCTGGAGCCGGTGTACGGTATCGCGCTGGCGTATGCCGTATTAAACGAAGTGCCGACGTTGAGAATGCTACTTGGATGCGCCATCGTTTTGGCGGCGACGACACTGGCGACCTATTGGCATCGCCACTGAATGATTCCTGGCGGGGGGGGCGACCAAACGCCATGCCCC
Source organism: Burkholderiales bacterium (assembly GCA_028868455.1). Lineage (GTDB taxonomy): Bacteria > Pseudomonadota > Gammaproteobacteria > Burkholderiales > Burkholderiaceae_D > Undibacterium. The sequence continues at coordinate 667 of JAGWUK010000415.1, forward strand.
GGTGCACTGAGTATTTGCGTCGTTATTTTTGAAGGCGATACGTTCAAGTCAAGCTGACCTGAACGCATCGTCTGTTACCGGCGTTTTATGATCTGGTGATAGGTAAACCGAGGTCTTCGCTGAGGCTGATATGCTTCGCGAGCTCAAGCTTGGCAATGGCATTGCGATGGACTTCGTCCGGTCCGTCGGCCAGGCGCAGCGTGCGATTGCCTGCCCATTGCGCTGCCAGTGGGAAATCGCCGGAAACCCCGCCAGCGCCATGTGCCTGTATCGCCCAATCCAGCACCTGTTGCGTGACGTTTGGTGCCAGGACCTTGATCATGGCGATTTCTGCCTGCGCATGCTTGTTGCCAACGGTATCCATCATATAGGCTGCTTTGAGCGTTAATAAACGCGCCGTATCAATCTGAATGCGGGATTCGGCAATGCGTTCGCGCCAGATGCTTTGTTCGGAAATCTTTTTGCCGAATGCGGTGCGGCTGTTCAGACGTTTGCACATCAGTTCCAGCGCACGCTCCGCCACGCCGATGGCTCGCATGCAGTGATGGATGCGTCCTGGTCCAAGGCGGCCTTGGGCGATTTCAAATCCACGGCCTTCGCCAAGCAAGATATTGGATGCCGGTACGCGAACATTTTCAAACAGAATTTCGCAATGACCATGCGGCGCATCGTCGTAGCCGAAGACAGGAAGAGGGCGTTTGACTGTGATGCCCGGTGTTTTGGCATCAACCAGTATCATTGATTGCTGGGAATGGCGGGCGGCGTTAAAGTCTGTTTTACCCATCAGAATATAAACAGCGCAGCGTGGATCGCCGGCGCCGGAGATCCACCATTTATGTCCATTGATGACATAGTGGTCGCCATCGCGCTCGATTCTTGTCTCAATATTGGTCGCGTCGGATGAGGCGACAGCTGGTTCTGTCATCGCAAATGCAGAGCGGATTTCACCGCGCAGCAAGGGTTCCAGCCATTGTTTCTTATGTTCTTCCGAACCATAGCGTTCTATGGTTTCCATGTTGCCGGTGTCCGGTGCCGAGCAATTGAAGACTTCTGGCGCCCAACTGACGCGCCCCATGATTTCGCACAGCGGCGCGTAATCCAGATTGGACAAGCCGTCGGGGGCGCGAGTGGATTTTGGTAGAAACAGATTCCATAAGCCTTGTTCGCGTGCTTTCGGCTTCAGGTCTTCAATGATCTTGGTGGCGATCCAGCGATTGCCTTTCTCCTGGCCATTTTTATCTATTTCTTCTTTATAGGCTTTTTCGTTGGGATAGATATGCTCATCCATGAAGCGGATAAGTTTTGCCTGTAATTCCTTGCAGCGATCTGAATAGTCGAATTCCATCATGTCTCCGTAGTTTGTTTTGCTGTGGAAAAGGTAAAAACAATGCGCTGATCCGGCCGCGGATCAGGTGAAAAATCTATTTATTGACGTAGCTCCAGCCCAGTTCGGCCATCGGACGCGCGGCTTCGCCAGATTTTTTTGCTTGCGCCGACGATGCTGTGCCATCGACATAACGCTTCATGATGCCTTGCAAGATACCGGCCATGCGAAACAGGTTATAGGCGAGATAAAAATTGAAGTCTTCGTAGCGTATGGTTTTGCCTGTGCGTTCACAGTATTTGGCGATGTATTCCTGTTCGCTCGGGATACCCAGTGCTTTATGGTCAAGTCCGGCAATGCCGCGAAATTGACCTGGCGTGACATGCCAGCTCATGCAGTGATAAGAGAAATCGGCCAGTGGATGTCCCAGGGTTGACAATTCCCAGTCCAGAATCGCCATAATGCGCGGCTCGGTCGGGTGGAACATCATGTTGTCCAGACGATAGTCGCCATGCACGATGCTGGTATCGTCACCCGGCGGAATATGATCCGGCAACCACGCAATCAGGTTATCCATTGCTTCGATTTTTTCTGTTTCGGAAGCACGATATTGTTTGGTCCAGCGATCGATTTGTCGCGCAAAGTAATTGCCAGGTTTGCCGTAGTCGGCCAGACCGATGGCGGCGTAATCTATCGTATGCAATTGCGCGATGACACGATTCATTTCGTCGTAAATTTCGCCACGTTGCTCCGGTGTCATGCCGGGCAGGGATTGATCCCACAGCACTCGCCCGTCGACAAATTCCATGATGTAAAAAGCGCGTCCTATGACATCTTCATCCGCGCATAATGCGTATTGCTTTGCGGCCGGGAAACCCGCTTTGTTCAAAGCGTTCATGACTTTGAATTCACGTTCTATCGCATGCGCCGATGGCAGTAATTTGGCCACTGGTCCAGGTTTGGCGCGCATGACATAGCGTTGATCGCCTGCAGTGAGTTTGAAGGTAGGATTGGATTGGCCACCTTTGAATTGTTCCACGATCAGGCTATCTGCCTGTCTGGCATCAAACCCTTCAACATGTTGACGCATGTAGTCTGCCAGTGCGCCGACATCAAATTTTTGGCGGTCGGCTACCGGCATGGTGCCCATGAATTCTTCAAACATCAGTCTCTCCCAGCGGAAATGAATAGATTTTCTTATCTTACGCCGGGGGTGAGTACCCAGCGTAGAGGAATGAAAATCTATTTTATATCAAATAATCGTACGTTCGTACTATTATTGTACTAGCTGGTATAAATTGATGTTTTTCCGTAGGAAGCCTGCTGACTGTGATCAGAGAATAGTCAGGATGCCATCTAGTCCAACGAAGTTCAGTGCGACATCAGCCTGCGCACGGACGACCGGTTTTGCCCTGAAAGCGACGGATAAACCTGCAATGTGCATCATCTTCAGGTCGTTGGCGCCATCGCCCATGACAATGGCCTGTTCAGGGCTGATGCCAAGTTCGGCGCAAACTCGTTCGACGGTATTTTTCTTCTCGTCCGCATCGACGATGCCGCCAAGCACCTTTCCGGTCAGCTTGCCATTCTCGACCTCAAGGACATTGGCATGCGTATAGTCCAGGTTCAGACGGGTTTTCATGCGGTCGGTAAAAAACGTAAAGCCTCCGGAAACCAGCAAAGTTTTCAGCCCGGCCTCCTGCAC
>JAGWUK010000416.1 GCA_028868455.1 Burkholderiales bacterium
GGCACGTGGTTGTTGCTGTGCACAAGGTGGCATGCAAACTGCTATCTCTGTGGAGGAAGTTCTTTTTAATCCATCACAGAGGGAGAAATCATGACACGTCGCACCGTTTTAAAAGCAACTGCTTTAGGCGCAATGGCGCTCGCTGCATCAGGCTGGATGTCTCAGGCACTGGCAGCCGATACCATCAAGGTCGGTATTTTGCATTCCTTGTCCGGCACCATGGCGATCTCGGAAACATCGCTGAAAGATGTCGCGCTGATGACCATCGATGAGATCAACGCCAAGGGCGGCGTGATGGGGAAAAAACTTGAAGCCGTCGTGGTTGATCCGGCATCCAACTGGCCTTTGTTTGCTGAAAAAGCGCGCCAGCTGATTTCGCAAGACAAGGTCGCGGTCGTCTTTGGTTGCTGGACTTCGGTCTCACGTAAATCGGTGTTGCCGGTGTTCAAAGAATTGAACAGCCTGCTGTTTTATCCTGTGCAGTACGAAGGCGAAGAGCTGGAGAAAAACGTTTTCTACACCGGCGCTGCGCCAAATCAGCAAGCGATTCCGGCGGTCGAATACCTGATGTCGAAAGAGGGCGGTGGCGCCAAGCGCTTTGTCCTGCTCGGCACCGACTATGTGTATCCGCGCACCACCAACAAAATCCTGCGCGCTTTCCTGCATAGCAAAGGCGTCAAGGACACTGACATTGACGAAGTCTATACACCGTTCGGCCATTCCGATTACCAGACCATCGTCGCGAATATCAAGAAATTCTCGGCAGGCGGCAAGACGGCGGTCATCTCCACCATTAATGGCGATTCCAATGTGCCGTTTTATAAAGAGCTCGGCAATGCCGGCCTGAAAGCCACCGATGTGCCGGTTGTCGCTTTCTCTGTCGGTGAAGAAGAATTGCGCGGCGTCGATACCAAGCCTTTGGTTGGCCATCTGGCGGCATGGAATTATTTTGAATCCGTCAAAAATCCTGTGAATACCGAATTCATCAAAAAATGGAAAGCCTATGCGCTTGCGCACAAGCTGCCGAACGCCGCGACGGTCGTCACCAACGACCCGATGGAAGCAACCTATGTTGGCATCAATATGTGGAAACAGGCTGTAGAAAAAGCCAAATCCACAGATACCGACAAAGTCATCGCGGCGATGGGCGGACAGACTTTCAAAGCGCCTTCCGGCTTTGAACTGATGATGGATAAAACCAATCACCACCTGCACAAACCGGTCATGATCGGCGAGATCAAAGCCGATGGTCAGTTCAGCGTCGTCTACAAAACCAAGACGCCGATCCGTGCGCAACCGTGGAGCCCGTACATTCCGGGTAACGAAGGTAAGCAGAAAATGTAATGCCTGTGCGGGGCGCAGCTTGCTGATTGTCGATTGCTGCTTGCTGACAGTGGGCAGTGTTTCCGTAGTTCGTCGGCAGCAAGCGCGCCCGCGCATTGGCTTTGGCGTCATGGCGTGATTGCGTCATTTCGCCCAACACTCAGCCTCATGCTGTACCGAGCTGCGGCTCCGCATTCTTATGCCGAGTCGGGGCGGTGTGCGGCGCTTTTTCGCCCGGTTTCATTTTCTGTCTGATTGCGTATGAGCATGCAAAAACTTGGCACTCTGATTTTTTTGTTCTTCCTGAGCTTTGCGGCCAAGGCAGATGTCGATGCAAGCTGGCTGTCTGCGCTTGCGGGCGACGATCCTGATGCGCGCATTGCTGCCGTCAACAACATCGCCGCGTCCGGCAATCCGCAAGCAGCCGCGATTTTGTCGGCGCTCAAAGATGAAAACCTGTACGCCAAAGAGAGCTCGGTGTATCTGGTGAATGGCGACATGGCGACCGATCTGGCCAGCGGCAAGTCGCTGACCCTGCCGCCGGAGGCTGAAGCCATCACCATCAATAACCGTCTGCGCGGTGTGCTCGAAACCGCGTTGTCCGGTCTGCGCCTGTTTTCTGCCGACAAGGCAACACGGCTGGCTGCCGCAACCGATCTGGAAAAAGACGTCACGCCGGAACAATTGCCATTGCTGAACAAAGCCTATCTGCAGGAGAACGATGCGGCGATCAAATCGCTGTTGCAAATGCTGATCGCCACCGTCAATCTGCAATCGACCGATCCGGTGGTGCGCAAAACTGCGATCAAGGCGCTGGTCGATAGCCCGAACGCCAATTTAAAACCGGTGCTGCAAAAGATGCTGGCACAAAACGCCGACGGCAGTTATAGCGAACCCGATCCCGGCATTCGTGTCGAAGCGGCGACCACGCTGAACGCGATCAATGCCCACATCGCGCGCGCCGAACTGGTCGGCAATCTGTTTTACGGCGTTTCGCTGGGCAGCGTATTGCTGCTGGCAGCGCTGGGTCTGGCGATTACATTTGGGCTGATGGGCATCATCAATATGGCACATGGCGAATTGCTGATGATCGGTGCTTACACCACGTATGTTTGCCAGATGCTGTTCCGCCATTTTTTACCGGCCTATGAAGATGCCTATTTGCTGCTGGCCTTGCCTGCGTCTTTTCTGGTGGCCGCCGCCGTCGGGATTTTGCTGGAGCGCACCGTCATCCGCTGGCTGTATGGCAGGCCGCTGGAAACCTTGCTGTGTACCTGGGGCATCAGTCTGGTGCTGATGCAAACCGTCAGGAGCATCTTCGGTGCGCAAAATGTGGAAGTGTCGAATCCTTCGTGGATGTCGGGCGGTGTCACGGTGATGGGCTCGCTGGTGCTGTCCTATAACCGCATCATCATCATCTTTTTCGCCTTGTTTGTGGTGATGGCGGTCTGGCTGATTCTGAACAAGACGCGGCTGGGATTGTTTGTGCGTGCCGTTACGCAAAACCGGCGCATGGCCGATTGCGTCGGCGTCGCCACCGGCAAGATCGACATGCTGACGTTTGGCCTCGGTTCCGGCATCGCGGGTCTGGGCGGACTGGCACTGTCGCAGCTCGGTAATGTCGGCCCCGATCTCGGGCAAAGTTATATCGTCGATTCGTTTATGGTGGTCGTGCTGGGCGGTGTCGGGCAACTGGCGGGCACCGTGATTGCGGCGTTCGGGCTCGGCGAGGTGAATAAATTCCTGGAGCCGGTGGCTGGTGCCGTCATGGCAAAAATCGTGATCCTGATTTTCATCATTATCTTTATTCAGCGCCGGCCGCAAGGCTTGTTCGCGCTGAAGGGCAGGAGCGTTGAATGACTACTTCACTTTTCACTCGTCCGGCGTGGATCGCTATCATCGTGCTGACCGTGCTGGCGGCCCTGTTGCCGGTGCTGAACCTGAGTTTTCCGGCGGGACATGCCTTGCATGTGTCTTCGTACACGATCGCGCTGATCGCCAAGTTCATGTGCTATGCGCTGGCAGCGCTGGCGCTGGATCTGGTCTGGGGGTATACCGGCATTTTGTCGCTCGGGCATGGCGTGTTTTTTGCGCTGGGTGCCTACGCGCACGGCATGTATCTGATGCGCGCCATCGGGCATGACGGCGTGTATCAAAGCGATTTGCCGGATTTCATGGTGTTCCTCGACTGGAAAACCTATCCGTGGTACTGGGCAATGACGGACAGCTTCGCCTATTGCATGGCGCTGGTGGTGCTGGTGCCGGGCGTGCTGGCGTTTGTATTCGGCTTCTTCGCTTTCCGTTCGCGTATCAAGGGCGTGTATTTTTCCATCATTACGCAGGCCATGACTTTTGC
>JAGWUK010000417.1 GCA_028868455.1 Burkholderiales bacterium
TCCATATTGTTCTCTTCCTGACCCGGACTGATTGATGGTTTTCGCGCGTTCTTCACAGTGCGCCTTCATCAGTCTGTTATCTATTTTTTAGATGAATATCGACTTTAATATATATTGGACTGTATTAAAGCACAATCATAAGATGAATCCGTTTCCACAGCCGGACTTGCTTTCATGAACGCACCATCCCAGGCCAGCGCGACACGTATTGCCGCTGGCACACCTGAATTCCATCGCATTAACCGCGCGATGGTGTTTGGCGGTTTTTCTACCTTTTCTTTGCTGTATTGCGTACAACCCTTGATGCCGGTACTGGCCGCGCAATTCGGTCTGACACCAGTGCAAAGTAGCTGGGTCTTATCGATTTCCACGCTGGCGCTGGCCTTGTCGCTGCTGATCAGCAGCCTGCTCAGTGAGCGGCTGGGGCGGCGTCAGATGATGGTGTTTGCGCTCGCCATGGCGGCATTCATGACCGTGCTGTGTGCATTCAGCCACAACTATGCGCAATTATTGTTTTTGCGCGCCTTGCTCGGCATCGCACTCGGCGGCATGCCTGCCGTTGCGATTGCGTATCTGGGTGAGGAAATCGAGGCGACGTCGCTGGGTCTGGCCATCGGCCTGTATATTGCCGGCAGCGCCTTTGGCGGCATGCTGGGGCGCTTGCTGGTGTCGGTGCTCACCGATTATTTTTCCTGGCGCGTCGCGCTGGGCGTGATGGGCAGCGCTGGTCTGTACGCCGCGTGGGAATTCTGGCGCAATCTGCCGCATGCCAAAAACTTTCGCGCCGTCAGCGTCAGCTTGCAAAGCTTTCAACTCGGCTTGCGCCAGCATTTTTCCGATCACGGCTTGCTGCTGTTGTTTGCCTTGTCGTTCATGCTGATGGGCTGCTTTGTCAGCTTATACAACTACATCGCCTATCGTTTGCTGGCGACGCCTTTCGGCCTGCGTCAGAGCAGCGTGGGCATGATTTCCCTGATGTATCTGCTCGGTATAGGCAGCTCGGTCTGGATAGGCAAGCTGGTCGATCGTGTGGGGCGACGCGGGGTGTTGTGGATCGTGCTGGCGGCGATGCTGATCGGTTTGCTGCTGACCTTGTCGTCGTCGCTGTGGATCATTATTCCCGGGATCGCCTTGTACACGTTCGGATTTTTCGCATCCCATTCGGTCGCCAGCAGTTGGGTCGCGCGTCGCGCAGCCGCACCGACGGCGCTGGCATCGGCAATTTACCTGTTTTTCTATTACCTCGGTTCCAGCCTGATCGGCTCGTTTACCGGCCTGATGTGGGGCAGTCACGGCTGGGCTGGCGTAGTCCTGACGCTGGGCACAATTTTGTGCGTGGGCTTGTTCATCACGCTGCGCTTGCGCCAGGTACAACCGCTGGCAGCGAATCTGGCCAATTAGTCTGCCGGCCAGTCAAAAAAAACCGTTGCGCGCATGCGTGCAACGGTTTTTTACACATAGCGACATCCCCGAAACGGAAGCTACTTCTTCTTTTTGGCTTTCGTCACTTTCACTGGCGCCTCAACTTGGTTATCGACGATCAGCTTGGTCTTTTTCGACTTGATCCTTGCGCTCAACCATTGCTCTATCGTTTCGCGTTCTTTCGTCGTCAAGGGCTTTTTGACTTTCAGATTCAGCAGAAACACCGGCGTTTCATCGACGCCTGCCTTTTCCTGTGTCCAGCTGATCGCTTCCGACAACCACATCTCGCTGACTTGTGGAAACAGCACATACAGCTCATCTGGAATCTGTTTCATTTCCTCCATCAAGACCTGATGTTCTTTCAACAGATTTTTCAAGTCCTGAATTTTTTGATCCTTGATCTCCAGCGACAATTGGCTCTTGGTATACAAATCGCTCAACAATCCGCTCTTTAATTTACTGACGTCGATATGCTGCTGATCGGCCTGCTGATGCACTTCCAGCTTGGCATCCCCCAGCCCAGCACCGGCCAGGTGCTGGGAAATACGTCCCAGTTCGCTGGCCGGAAGATAATCACCGATCACGGTCAGTTCGATTTTTTTTGTCGACGGATCGATATTCGACTGCGTGACATAAGTTTTATCCGTGGCAAATTCGCGGGCGATAAATTGCCTTGCGTTCGATTTGAAAATCGCTTCCTGTACCAGCGCGTAGGCCAGATAAACACTGGGCAGCACGGTCAATATCGCCACCAGAAAGGCATACCGTTTAACGCGCGTACTGGCTTTGACATCGACAAACTTTTTCTGCCGCACATGAAATGCACGGATAACAAATGCCGACGACAAGGCAATAAACACACTGTTGATCGTGAACAGGTAAAACGCACCGCCAAAATACGCCCAGTTGCCATTGGCCAGGCTATAGCCGGCAGTACAAATCGGCGGCATCAGCGCAGTTGCGATGGCCACGCCAGGGATCACGTTGGAGCGGTGAACACGCGTTACGCCGACGATGCCAGCGAAACCACCGGACAACGCAATCAGTACATCCCAGATCGTTGGCGTGGTCCGCGCCAGCAACTCGGATTGCGCTTCTTTCAGAGGCGTCAGCCAAAAATAGACGACCGAAGTCAGCAAACTGATCAGCACCGCGATGCCAAGATTTTTCAGCGCGGCACGAATCAAAGGGAAATCGTAAATGCCAACGCCGTAACCGATACCCATGATCGGTCCCATCAACGGTGAAATCAGCATCGCACCGATAATGACGGCGGTGGAATTGACGTTCAGGCCTATCGATGCGATAAAGATGGCGGACATCAGCACCCACAGATTGGTGCCGCGCAACTCTATCCCGGCACGCAGATTCTGGTCGATGGTTTCGTCGTCCGCCTTATCTTCTTTGAGGCTGAACAACCTGACCATTTCATGTTTGATCAGGGGTAATACGGGCTGGTCTCTGAAACTCAAGATGCGTCCTTTTTATGATGATCGCCAGTCGCTTTTTTTTGCAGCAGTCCCAGCCAGATTAACAGTGGCGTAACGGTCAGCCCCTGCACGATGACAGAAAAAGCAACGACTGCAAACGCAATCGTAATGATCTCCGAGCGAAACGGTATCGACGCCGGCAACCCCATTGCCAGCGCCAATGCCAGCGCGCCGCGCAAACCGCCCCAGACCATGATGTGCTGAAACGGAAACGACAGACGCATCGACGTCTTCGAAAGCAAACCCGCCAGCGGGTAAATCGCCGCAGCACGTCCCAACAGGACCAGTGCAATGGCGATGACAGAAGGCCCTACCAGTGACATAAACGGTTGATTTGCTTCATGCACACCGATCAGAATAAAAATCAGCGAATTGGCGACAAAGGCAGCAAACTCCCAGAAGGCTTCCACCATTTCACGACCTTTGGGAGAAATGGCGCCGAGGTGGCCGCGATTGCCAACCAGCAAGCCAGCTGTCAGCGTCGCCAGTACGCCCGACCAGTGAAAATGTTCGGCCAGCAAAAATGAGCCGTAAGCTGCCACCGTCGTGAACGTTAATTCCACCAGATGATCGACCGTCTTGCCGGCCAGATACAACACAATCATTGCCACCAGCGCGCCACAGGCAATGCCGCCGCCAACCACCAGCAAGGCATTGAGTATCAGTCCACCGGCAGTGGGCGCGGTTCCTGCAGCAAAGGCCAACACCAGACCGAATAACACGGCCGCCATACCGTCGTTGAATAAACTCTCGGCCTCCACCAGT
>JAGWUK010000418.1 GCA_028868455.1 Burkholderiales bacterium
AATCATTTGTACCGTTTATTTTCCGATATCGGCAGGAGATGGGCTGTGTTCAAAGCGTTTTTGGATCAGTCGCAGATAATAGGTCAGTCCGATAGCAACCAAGGCCAGACTGGTGCTATTGGCCATCCAGAACCCTGCTGCACCATGGAAGATGGCTGGACTAATCTGGAAAGGGTCAAGTCCCAGCATATAGCCGCCCCCCAGGCCGCAACCCCAGAGTGCGAATGCATACAGAATCGTGGGGACAACAGCAATTTTGTAGGCGCGCAGAATAAACGCAACAGTGACTTGTATGGCGTCGAATACCTGATACACCGACAAGAAGAGAAAGAGCGGCAAAGCAGCGGCAATGATGACCTGGTTCGAGGTATAGGCATGCAAAATGAGAGAACGCGAAAACCAGATAGTGATGCCAATAGGGATTGCCAGCATGCCAGCCAGGACGACACCTGCATTACCGGTGCGATGTGCTAGCTGAAGCTGATTGGCACCAATGGCCTGGGCGACCAATGTGCCAGTTGCGCTGGCGATTGATAGTGGCAACATGTAGAGAATTGTGCCGAAATTGGCGGTCAACTGATGGCCGGAGACGGTGATTTCGCCGAGTCTGGCGATGAACAATGCCATGAATGCAAACGCCGTCACTTCAATCAGATAGCTCAGCCCCATGGGAATACCGAGTTGCAGCAGACTGCGCAATGCGGTCCATTGCGGCTTGACGAAACCCGTGCCGAACAGATCGAATAGTTCGTAATATTTCACATGTCGCAACATCAGCCAGCCGGTTATCAGCATCAGCCAGGCGTTGACGGCGGTGGCTGCTGCGCATCCAGGGCCACCCATCGCAGGGATGCCGAATCCGCCAAATATGAACAAGGTGTTGAGCGGTACTTTCAATGCCAATGCGGCCACTTGAATTGCCATGACCATTTTGGGGCGACCGACGGCATTATTGAGCGCGCCGTAGATGCGAAAAGCCAGCGTTGCGGGCAGCGCAATGGCCAGGATTTGCAGATAGAGCGCTGCTTTTTGATTCAGCGTATCGGAGGCCTGGGCAATCGACAGCAGGCTCTGCGGAAACAGCAGAATCAGGCAACCTATGCAGGCGAGGAAAAATCCCAGCCAAACGCCTTGTTTGATTTCTGCACCTATCTGACGAAATTGTCGCGCACCGAATAATTGTCCGACGACTGGCGAAATCGCTTGCAGGACGCCATTTAAACCGACAAAAATACTCACGTAGATGGAGATGCCGATCGACAAGGCGGCAAGGTCGGTGGCAGAAAAACGTGATGTCATGGCGGTATCGATGACGCCATTGCCGACCACCGCGAGTTGCCCAACCATCATCGGCCAGGCCAGTGCTCCTATGCGTTGTATATTGCCACGAAGGGTTTTGGGGGCTTCCTGCATCATTATTATTTGCGCCGATACAAAGTCAGCAATTCATCTTTATCAGCTGCACGGTGACCACTCCAAAGTAGTTCCCATGTCTCTGCCGGATATTGTTCAGGCAATAATGCTTCGGTATGCGCACGGCGGCTGCTTTGCAGCATGAGGAACCGGCAATCATGATCGGAAAATCCGGCAAAATGTACGTTGCCAAAGTAGGCAAAAGACGCGCGCTGAGAAGGCCCTATGTTGGCTTCCACGCAATTGTAGGTGGTGGGAAGACGCGTTGCCATATCTTGCGCAACAGGGGCATAAGTGATTTGGTAATTGATCCACGGCAGGCACAAGCTGAGCAATAATAGCCAGCACAATATGATGCCGCCGCTGGACAATACGACCGCGCGCCACAGCACCGATGGCTGACGTGAAATTCTCCAGATGACGAGGCGAAACCAGGCAACGGTGATGGCCAGCGCAATGACAAAGATAGGCAGGTCAAAGCTGGCATGAAAGCCCGGAGCAAGTGCTGCAACTTTGGCTGCCAGTTTCGGTGGCCAGCCGGTTTGAATTGCAATCCATGCCAGCCAGATGAAACCAGCGACGCCGGTAAAGATCATGACGGCAAACCAGTCGACTGCGTTAATGGCGCTGCGTTTCATCGTTGGCAGGCCGAAGGCGGCAAGAATAGCCAGTGGAGGCAAGATCGGTAACAGGATGCTTTCTTCAGACCGATGATTGATGATGGCGAGAAAAATAAAACAAGCGACGAAGGCGCCGGGCAGCGCGATATGCAAGGCTTTTTCCTGCTTGCGCCAGGCGTAGATTGCCCAGCCGGCGAATGGCCATGCAGGCCAGGTAAACCAGATGCCGTATTTCAGGAAATAGCTGATACTACCGATGCTCGGTAATCCGATTTGCCGATAATTCCATAGCATCCAGGCATCATAGGGGGAACTGTCAAACGGATGGAAAAGCGATATCGCCAATAACCAGATGCCAGTCACCCCGAGAGCAACTGGCAATGCCAGCAAAATTAATTTGAATTGCGGCGATTGCTGGCGGTACAAGCAAAGTGCCAGCAGTGTCATCCACAGTGTGATCGGCAAGACCCAGCCGCGCGTCAAAACCAGCAAACCCAATGTCAATCCCAGGCTCAAGGCAAAGCGTAGTGCGGCCTGATCCAGTAAGCGCGCACAAATGTACAGTGCAAATGCCACCAGCGAGATTTGCAAAGACTCTGCGCTGGTTTCGTGGCTGCGGACAAGTAAGCCAAGGCAGCCGAGGTAAATCAGCAAGGCTCCGTCGGCCAGCGTGCGTCCAAAATCGCGCGGTTCGGGCTGACCACCAAATGCCAGTTTTAACGGTTGTGCTTCGGTTCTGCGTCCCAGCAAATAGGTGGCATACCAGACCGAAATCGATCCGAGAAGGAAAAACAGGCCGGTGACGAGGCGCGCAGCCATCGGTTCACCAATCAGACCACCAAACAGTTTGATACAGAGCGCGCCCAGCCAGAACGCCAGTGGCCCTTCTTCCGCCATCGGCAGGCCGACGATATGCGGCCATAACCAATCCGCCAGAGAGCCATGCGCCATGGTCCACATGATGCCAAAGCTGGCCGCATCATCACCTTTCCACGGATCGCGTCCCAATAAGCCGGGCAGGATATACAGCAGGCAAAGGGTGACGATTCCCCAGCGCGGAAGTGCAATCGTGGCAGCAGCAGGAAGGCGGACTGGCTTCATATCTGAGTGTGAGCTTGGAAAGGATGTTTATTGTAGGGGAAAGCTGAAGTAAAAAAGGCAGCCTGGGCTGCCTTTTTATTAAACTTGTCGCGCTGATTATTCGGCGATAGAAGTCTTGGAGCCGACTTTGCCGAATTTTTGGCGGAATTTTTCAACACGGCCAGCAGTATCAACGATTTTATGTTTGCCAGTGTAGAAAGGGTGAGATTCTGCGGAAACCTCGATTTTGATCAATGGATAGACTGTACCTTCGAATTCCATTGTTTCTTTCGAATGAATTGTCGAACGGGTGACGAATTTGAAATCGTTAGACACGTCGTGGAACAACACTTCGCGGTAATTTGGGTGGATGCCGTCTTTCATGCTTGCCTCTGAAATTAAATATAGGTAGCCAATCCGCACTTCGTCGGTCGCCCAGCTTCTTGACCCGATTGCTTATCACTTGCCTGAAAATGAAAAATGTATTTCTGACTCTGGTATTTCGGCTTTGCCAAAACGCCAAGCCCATGATTATACAATGTAATTTCTGTTTTGCGCCAT
>JAGWUK010000419.1 GCA_028868455.1 Burkholderiales bacterium
TCACCCAGTCCTGTCAGGCCCTGCGATCACACGTATTTCGCAATCGCCGCTGGATGAACTGGTAGTGACAGATACCATTCCCCTGACAGAAGCCGCGCGCGCCTGTCCAAAGATTCGTCAATTATCCTGTGATAGCTTGCTGGCAGAAACTTTCCGCCGCATTACTAAAGGTGAATCCGTTATTTCGCTGTTTACAGACTAATTACAGATTAATCAGATACCGATTCCGGCACTGTCTGCACAGGCAGTGCCTCTTAATGAATTCCTGGTCGCGGGAATTCAAAACCGCAAGTTCAGTCTTGCTTATTTTGGAGTAACACCATGAAAGTTATCGCATTTGCACGCAAAGAACAGGGGACCGGAGCGAGCCGCCGCCTGCGCAATGCTGGCCAAACACCTGGCATCATTTACGGCGGTACAGAAGCACCAGTTGCTATCACGCTGGATCACAATGCGCTGTATCACGCGCTGAAAAAAGAAGCGTTCCACTCCTCCATCCTGGACATGGAAGTTGATGGCAAGGTTCAAAAAGTGCTGTTGCGCGATTTCCAGATCCACGCGTACAAACAACTGGTTTTGCACGCTGACTTCCAACGCGTTGATCCAAACAAATCCATCCACGTTAAAGTGCCTCTGCATTTCGTCAATGCTGAAAACTCTCCAGCCGTAAAACTGGGCGGCGCGATCATCAGCCACGTTGCTGTTGAACTGGATGTTTCTTGCTTGCCAGCAGATCTGCCAGAATTCGTTGAAGTAGATTTGTCCAAAATCGAAGCTGGTCAATCTGTACACGTTTCCCAACTGGTTCTGCCAAAAGGCGTTACAGCAGTTGTCCACGGTGACGACGCTACAGTTGCTCAAGCTGTTGTTACAGCTGGCGCAACTTCTGCTGAAGCTGAAACGAAGTAATTATCTTCTTCTGTGTTCTGCACAGATTGAGAGTTGTCTTAAAAACCGCCTCGTCGAGGCGGTTTTTTTTCGTCCCGCTTTACTGCTACTCCGCACCAATTCAACGCTGAAGCAGAAATGATTTATCATTTCGTCATCGCGCTGACTACCGGAGACTCGCTATGCCCAAGTACCAAAGACTTTGCTTGACGCTGCTATTGCCGCTCAGCCTGAGTATTCCGTTCGCAAATAGCGAAGCACAGATTGCGGCGAACATTCGCTACGATACAAGTAATGACATCGTCAGCCCAGTTTCCGCACAACACGGCATGGTGGTCAGTGAACAAAATCTTGCCACACAAGCTGGTCTGGATATCTTGAAACGCGGCGGCAATGCCGTCGATGCCGCTGTCGCCGTCGGCTTCACGCTGGCGGTCGTTTTGCCCAATGCCGGAAATATTGGCGGTGGCGGCTTTATGCTGATTCACGATGCCAAATCAGCCAAAGACATTGCTCTGGATTTCCGGGAAATGGCCGCAAAGGGCGCGCAGCGCAATATGTATCTGGACGCACAAGGCAATGTTGCGCCAGGGAGATCACTTTTTACTCATCTGGCAGTCGGCGTCCCCGGCACAGTTGCCGGACTCAGTCAGGCGGCAAATAAGTATGGCAGTCTGCCCTTGAAAGATTTACTTGCGCCAGCGATCAAGCTGGCAGAACAAGGTTTCGTCATCAGTCCGCATTTGGCAGCCATCCTGGATGCAGAACGTGAACATCTGGGGGCCTGGCCTTCGAGTCGTGCGATTTTTTTCAAGGACGGTCGGCCACTACAGGCTGGCGAGAAGCTGGTGCAAAAAGACCTTGCACAATCGCTGCGCCTGATTGCAGCGAAAGGACCATCCGCCTTCTACCAGGGCAGCATTGCAAAGAAAATCGCCGCTGAAATGGCGCAGCATCATGGCATCATCGATGCCGACGATCTGAAAAACTACCATGTCGCAGAACGTATTCCCGTCAAAGGAAACTATCGCGGTTACGAAGTAATTTCCATGCCACCGCCAAGTTCTGGCGGCGTTCACATCATTCAGATGTTGAATATGCTGGAGCACTTTCCGGTGGCAGCGCAAGGCAGCAATAGCGCGCAAAATCTTCATTTGCTTAGCGAAGTCATGAAACTCGCTTATGCCGATCGTTCCGAGTATCTGGGCGACCCGGATTTCATCAACGTGCCGGTAAAAGGCCTGACATCGCGTGCCTATGCCGATGAGCTGGTTAAGAAAATCAACCCGGATTACGCTACGCCCTCGGCACAAATCAAACCCGGCCACCCTCAACCTTATGAAAGCGATCAGACCACGCACTTCAGCGTCGCCGACACTTTTGGTAATGTCGTGGCAACCACGTACACCTTAAACCTGAATTTTGGCAGCGGCATCGTCGCTCGTGGAACAGGCATCGTCCTCAACAATGAAATGGATGATTTTTCTGCCAAGCCAGGCGTTCCAAATGCGTTTGGCCTGATAGGTGGCGACGCTAACGCTATACACGCTTTAAAACGTCCACTCAGTTCCATGTCACCAACCATTGTCCTGAAAGACGGCAAACCATTTCTCGTCACCGGCAGTCCGGGCGGCAGCCGCATCATTACGACGACATTACAGACCATTATGAATGTGATTGATCATCACATGAATATCGCCCAGGCAACGATCACCCCGCGTATTCACCAGCAATGGATGCCAGATCAATTGCGTTACGAAACCGGAATCAGTGTGGACACCCTCAAATTGCTGGAACGGCAAGGAGAACACTTAAAACCGTCAGCGTCCATAGGACGTACGCAATCGATACAAATAGAAGGTAATCAGTTTTTTGGCTATTCTGACCCGCGCAATCCCGACGGAAGTGCAGCCGGTTTTTGACACAACTTTCAATCAGTAAAAGCAATCGGACTTATACAAAACAGCTCAGGCAAGGTGAAATATTCTTTGCTGCAGAGGAAATTTTTGACGAAGGAAATCCGTTGCACAGGCAGAAAAAACTATCTGAGTTTCCAATTGCAGCGGTTTGATGACCAAGGCTCCGGCTGTGAAGCGAGGAAACATCACCGCGCTCGATTATTTTTGCATTTGTTTTCAGTAATTAAAACCTATCCTTGCCCAAAAAAAATGCTCATCCACCGGACAAAGGCGGATGAGCATCGTGGCGTACCTGGCCCGGACTATTGAGCGGCGGTCCAGCGACTGCCGTTCATCCTCAGGCGTTGGCAGCGCGTTTCGTGGAAACGGCGGTAACAGCAGAGGCAGACATAAACCGGCGCCGGATTGAAGCCTCAATCCCTGCCGCGTCCAGTCCGCATTGCGCCAAAAGCAAAGCCGGGTCGCCGTGATCGATAAATTCGTCAGGCAAACCGAGGATCATCAACGGCGTCGTGATACCGGCCTCAGACAATGCTTCCGCTACGGCGGAGCCTGCCCCACCCATCGTACATCCTTCCTCTACCGTCACCAGTGCATCATGAGTCGTCGCCAGAGATTTCAACAAATCCACATCCAGAGGCTTGACGAAGCGCATATTGGCGACAGTCGCATCAAGATGCTCTGCAACTTTAAGACTTGGAGCAAGCATGGATCCGAATGCCAGAATCGCAATTTTCTGCCCCTGACGCCGGACCTCACCTTTTCCTATCGGCAATGTGCTCAAGTGCGTTTCAACAACGGCACCAATGCCTGCACCGCGCGGATA
>JAGWUK010000420.1 GCA_028868455.1 Burkholderiales bacterium
GGCTTGGAAAACCCGCTGCCAAACGCCGCTTTGGCTCCAGCGCGTGTGGCGAGTATGCACAACGCGGAAATCACCAAAGCGTGCGGGCAAATCCCGCCAGGGGATGCCAGCGCGGTAGCGGTAGAGTACGGCATCTACGAACAGCCGGTTGTCTTTGGCGGTGGCTCCGGGCTGGCCTACTTGGCCTGGCAGCAAGTCCTTGATGCGCTCCCATTGGTCATCACGCAGGGCATAGCGTTTGTTGGTCATGCCAGGAATTATCCAGAGCACGTGGCCTGCAACCTACCGGCCTGCAAACACCATCAGTCATGATTGATGACACGCCCTAGGCTAAGCGCCCTCAGAAGTTACGCTAGAATCCGCCCCCAGTACACGCCTTCGGCGCAACTGGCAAAGGCCCCCCAGTGCCTTGCAAACATAGCCGGCAGGCGGGCGTCGTTCAATGGCAGGACCTGAGCTTCCCAAGCTCAAGACGTGGGTTCGATTCCCATCGCCCGCTCCAGCTTCCTAGCAGGGAACGCTTTTAGGATAGCGCGAAGTCCTCGCGCTGCTTCCTTTTCTGTAGCATCCCCCCCTTCTAGTTCCTCGATTGCGCCTTCAATTACTGCTCTCTTGAGGTCGTATCCTGCAACCTCTGCAAGTCTCGCTCTTACAGCTAGGCTGCATGTCCTTTTCCCCTGTTTCATCTCCGTTAGGTTCCCTGGTTGAACGTCGATCAGGGTTGCTAATTTCCGCTGGCTTCCTGCTTTTTCTGCGGCGGCTTCAATAAGTTCTCGTGCTTTCACAGTGTTCTCCTTTTGAGAATGTTGTGATATGGTTTGGCCATTCTCGTTTTGAGAACGTTCCCCTTTAGGGAATTCTTACACGGAGTCGGCATGCACGTTACCCCTACCCTCTTAGACCCTATCGATCAGCAGATCGGTTTTTGCCCGTCCCCTGCATCCAAAGCGGCTGCCAGCTTGCCGGCTCCAGCAGCCGCGCAGGGGGCGGGCAATCGCAATCAATCTGCTTGGCTGTCCATCGCCGACTTCCTCGCCCGTCAAAACCTGCGTCAAGTCCTGGCCCAGCGCGCAGCGGCGGGCGCGGCAGCCGCAAAGCGTAGCGCGGCAGCCGCGCCCGCCGCTGCGGGCCTCTCTGGCCTCTCGGCCCTCCCCGATGGTAATCACGGGGAGTACCTCTAATGACTCGTCCAGCTCGCTCCGTGCTGAACAAGCATTCCAAAACCTGTGCTCTCGTTCTCGAAGGTTCCGAAGTCAAGGCCCGTCTACTGGCTGAACGAATCGAAACCCTCGCTCCCGTTCATGTCGATTGGGTTCGTTTCACCTGCATTCTGCGTAACGCCCCATTGCCGGGCGTTGAAACCCTGTTCCCTGCACCGTCGAAGGACGTCGAGGACGAGCCCCAAAGCCTGCACGAACGAAGCGAACGTGGCATACGTCTGATGCGCCTGCGCAAGCTCCTATCCAAGCTCCCCCAATCCGATTTCTCCCCCAGCGCGCAAGCGATGGAACTAGCGGAACGGGTTTGCGAAACCCTCGGGGACGACTTTGTTATCTATCCTGAGATTCGCAAGGGCCATGACTTCTACAAACACCGTTGGAGCATTGAGCGCAACGGCGTAGAGGTCGGCTGGGTTGGCTTCCTGGCAAGCGGCGACAGTCCGCGCCAGCAGGCCCAGTCACGCACCATGCATGTGAACCTGTACGGTACTGCCTGCACCTTCGCCCGCCATGGCTGGCGCGATCACCTTGCAAACGTCATTGACGAGGTGAGCGGCGTCATCACGCGTTGCGATCTGGCCTTGGACTTTTTCGAAGGTCTTAGCGGCGGCATGGAACGCGTCAAGTTTGATTATGAAAACGGCCTCTGCGACGTAGGCGGCAAGCGCCCCAAGTGCAACATGGTCGGTGACTGGTGCAACCACAAGAGCCGTAGCTTCTACATTGGCTCCAAAGAAGCTGGAAAGCAAACCAATGTTTACGAAAAGGGCCACCAGCTCTTTGGCGAGAAAGACGCTAGCGGCTGGATGCGCGCTGAACTGCGCTGGGGCAACAAGCTCCGCGTTCTCTCGTCGGATATGCTCCGCCGTCCTCAAGACTTCTTTGCCGGTGCCAGCGATTGGCACGCCCAATTGCTGCGCGAAGCTGAGGCTAAGTTCATTCCTGAATCTGTTTCTCAAGAGATTCGTTTGGCTGCGGAAACCATCGAAGCTGAAGTAACCAAAAACGTCCGTTGGCTCCGTGACGTTGCCGCGCCTAGTCTGGCTCTCGCCTTCCAGTACCTGGGCGAAAACATGTTTCTCGAACTGGTGGAAAACCAGGGCGTCCCCGGACGTCTCCGCCGTTTCTCTCGCGACGAAATCAAGCATGCCTATGGCAATGCCCATCGTCGCACTTCAAAGGCCGCAAGCATTGGTCATGCATTTGCATAAGCCTAAACCTGACCATAAGGAAAACCATGCAATTCAAATCTGAAGTCATCGTCCACGGCGTCAAGGAATCCAAGGGTTCCATTGATGGCCGCGATTTCAGCAGCACCACCTTCCATTGCGAAGTGGACATTGCCGAAAACAGCGCCGGTCGCAGTATTGGCCGCGCAACTCGCCCATTCAAGCTGGGCGACGCAAAGGAATTCGACAAGTGGGCGCACCTGGGCGGCTCTCTGCCCCTGAAAGCCATTGCGACGTTCGAAATGGCCGCAGCAGCCCAGGACGGAACCAAAATGGTTTTGGTCGATATTCGCCCGGTCGAACAAGCGAAACCCGCCAGTCCGGCCAAGGTGGCGTAATGCGCTACGTCATCCAATCCGCAACCACGGGCGCGTTTCTCGCTCCCAGCTATGACGATGGTCAACCGGAATGGGTGATGCTGTTGTGTGAAGCGGTGGCCGTCGATGATTTGGAAACCTGCGCCCAATTGATTGAGGACCATTGCGAGCCATTCCATCGTGCCATGGTCGTAGATTTGACCGAGTTGCATAGATCGGTGTCGCTATGACTACGCCACAAGTAATCGAATGCTCCGCGTCCTGTACGGTCACGGTCGTTCACGAAT
The DNA here is from genome assembly GCA_028868455.1 of Burkholderiales bacterium. Taxonomy (GTDB): domain Bacteria; phylum Pseudomonadota; class Gammaproteobacteria; order Burkholderiales; family Burkholderiaceae_D; genus Undibacterium. The sequence continues at coordinate 3,054 of JAGWUK010000420.1, forward strand.
TGGCATTGCCGGTGCTCTCCATGAGCACCGAAGATGCCGCACAAATCAGCGGTGCTGTCCTGCTGGTCTGGGTCGTCGGCTTTGCATTCCGCATGCTGATTCGCACCCTGTATATTGACAGTGGTTCAACTAACTCGGAGGATAACTCATGAACCGTTTCGTTACTAAAATCCGTCGTTTCGCCCCTGCTGCCGCTGGTGGTGCTCTCGTCCTGGCTTCTCAAGCCCATGCGGCGGCGGTGGACGTGTCCGCTGTCACGGCTGACATTGCTGCGCAAGCTGCGCCTATTGCCGCGATCGGCGCTGCCGTGCTGGTGCTGGTCGTGGGCGTGAAGGCGTTTAAGTGGGTACGCGCTGCTATGTCCTAATGGCGGTAGCCCGGGTGAAAGCTCGGGCTTTTTTTAATGAATGGGGGTGTATATGGATGTTTCATCGGTTGTCGATTCGATTATGGATGTCCTCGGTGCAATATTTCTTGTGGGTACGGCAGTTCTAATGCTGGCGGTGGTGCATCATGCATTTTTGTGGATAAAACGGGCAATTGGTTTTTGATTTGGCATTGACTTTGTTTAAATAAA
>JAGWUK010000421.1 GCA_028868455.1 Burkholderiales bacterium
GCGACATCAATATATACTCCTGCCCAGTATATAGGTAGTTACTCGACTGGACCGGGCTATGACTGGCTTACGGCCCTCATTACTTATACACATATCAATATAAAAATACGATAGATCACAGGTCGCCATGTAGTCTGTCGCTCTTCGATTTTTTTTACTTTTTCCCGTAGTTTGAAAACAAACGTCGCCAGCCTTCATGGCCCAATTTGCGCATGGTTTCTATGTTTTTTTCGTAAATGGACTCCGCCTCAGGAAACGCTTCGACCGCGCGATCAATGCTTTCTTCTCTGAGTAAATGCAGGGTCGGATACGGGGAGCGATTGGTGTAATTGTCGATGTCGTCATGCTCCGTACCGGCAAATTGATAATCAGGATGAAAACTGGCGATTTGCAATTGTCCATCCAGATCCAGCTCTTGCAAGGCGGTGTCGGCGACGTCAAGGAAATCATTGAAATCCAGAAAATCATTCAGGACCATGGGATGAATCAGCAATGTCGTTTCGATTTGTTCAGGATTCGCTTCGGCCAGCGTTTCGAGCTCTTTAACCAGATCTTCTAACAAGGTTTCTGGCGTAGTGGCTTCGCTCACCACGTAGCGAATTTGCTTCTTGACCTGAACAGCTTTGGCAAATGGGCACAGGTTGAGACCGATCACAGCTTTTTCCAGCCAATTTTCGGTTTGAGCAACGACGTCTGCGGGTTTAATGAGGGCTTGATGAGGCATAGGAAATCACGGAATGGGAAAGAGTTGATATGAAAACAAACCCTTGAAGAATAGCATGTGCAGCAAAGCTGGAAATAAAGAAAACGCAACCCGAGCACATAAAAAAGCCCGGAGAAATTCTCCGGGCCAGGTCAAACCTTATCCATCTTTATTGAGCGAATGAACGTTTCAATGCAATTGACGCGTTTCGGGTTTCAGATTTCTTCGTAAAGCGGCAAAGTCAGGAATTCTGCGAAATTTTCTGACGTCGACATGTCTTCAAAGATTTTTGCAGCACGGTCATATGTTGCACCGTCACCGACAACTTCTTTGACCTTCGCAAGTTCTTCCGGAATCATGGCGCGCACCATTTCAGCTGTGACTTTGCGACCGTCTTCCAGATTTCCCTTGGCAGAACGTATCCATTGCCAGACTTGCGAGCGGCTGATTTCTGCCGTTGCCGCATCTTCCATCAGGTTATGAATTGGCACGCAACCGTTACCTGCGAGCCAAGCACCCAGATAGTGAATGCCGACATTGATGTTGTAGCGCAAACCGGCTTCTGTGATTGGCATTTCAGGTTGGAAATTGAGCAGATCCTTGGCGGTAATTTCCACGTCTGGACGTTGTTTCGAAATCTGATTCGGTGCATCGCCAAGTACTTTTTTGAATTCTGTCATTGCCAGCTCAACCAGTCCGGGATGCGCTACCCAGCCGCCATCGTAGCCATCCGTCGCATCGCGCGCCTTGTCGTTGCGCACGCCGCCCATGGCGATGTCATTTTTTTCCGGATCGTTCTTGATCGGAATCAATGCAGCCATACCACCGATTGCCGGCGCATTGCGTTTATGGCAGGTTTTCAACAGCAACAAGGCATACGAGCGCATGAATGGCGCAGTCATGGTGACTTTAGCGCGATCTGCCAGGCAGAAATTTTTATCGTTTTTGAATTTTTTGATGCAAGAGAAAATATAATCCCAGCGTCCTGCATTCAGGCCGGAGCTGTGTTCGCGCAATTCATACAAAATCTCGTCCATCTCAAAAGCGGCGACGATGGTTTCGATCAACACGGTTGCTTTAATCGTGCCTTGCGGGATGCCGACTTCATTTTGTGCCATCACAAAAATGTCGTTCCACAAACGTGCTTCCAGATGCGATTCCATTTTTGGCAAATAGAAATAAGGGCCAGCGCCGCGCGCCAGTTGTTCTTTGGCATTATGGAAAAGGAACAACGCAAAATCGAAAATGCCACCAGAAATGCGTTTGCCGTCGACCAGCACATGCTTCTCATCCAGATGCCAACCACGCGGACGAACAACCAGCGTGGCGATTTTGTCGTTGAGTTTGTAGCTTTTGCCATTTTGCTCAAGGCTGATGGTGCGACGTACAGCGTCGCGCATATTAATCTGACCACTGATTTGGTTATCCCAATTTGGTGTATTGGAATCTTCAAAATCAGTCATATAGCTGTCCGCGCCGGAATTGAACGCATTGATCACCATTTTGCGCTCGACCGGGCCGGTAATTTCTACACGGCGGCATTCCAAAGCGGGCGGAATCGGCGCAATTTTCCAGTCGCCTTCGCGAATATGCCTGGTCTCTGGTAAAAAGTCTGGCAATTCGCCCGCATCAAGGCGCGCCGCACGGGCAACACGCGCCGCCAGCAATTCCTGGCGACGTGGTTCGAATGCGCGACTCAGTTTTGCAACCAGCGCCAAAGCGTCAGGTGTCAGGATTTCTTCAAAGCCGGGCTTGATTTCACCGGTAATTTGCATGCCTTCTGGCAAAGATAATTGTGTCATGTTGCTCTCCTAAAATTAAAAAAATTAACCACGATTCCGTTCAACAAATTCAATCAAATCCTGCAAAGTCCTGCCTTCACCATGCGGCGTAACGCCCAATTCCTCCAGCGGTGCCCCCAGACGGTTCACCCAAAACGTGGTGTAGCCAAACCAGGTTGCGCAACAGGCATCCCAGCAATTACTGGAAACAAACAAGATATTTTTTGCGGGCACTCCGAACACATCAGGCCCCATTTGATAAGCCTCCGGGGCGGTCTTGAATTTCCGAACCGATTCCACCGAAAGCAAATGACTGAATAATCCATGCATTCCAGCAGCCTCAACCGCCGACTGCAGCATAGGCGTTGTGCCATTGGACAGGATGGATAACTTCAAACCATCACTGCGCAAACGGCGTAAAACATCCAGGTTTTCCGGAAAAGCCTGTAAGCGCGCATACTGACCCATCAGGGCATTTTGTGCATCCAGACTCAGCTCAAGCTTGAGCTCACGGCAAACAAAAACCAGCGCATCCTGGGTTACTTCCCAAAATGGCTTATACATACTGCACATCGTCCTCAGCCTGGTGTAGTCAATTTGCCTGGTTCGCCATTTTTGCGCGAGTGCGTCGCCAAAGCCTGGGAAATATCGCTCAGCCAGCTCACTGATGGAATAGACATCAAACAGTGTTCCGTAAGCATCAAAAGCTATCGCCTGTATCGACATAAAGTCCCCAGTTAATCAAGTCACAAAAAAACTACCGTTCTTCGCTGCTTTAAAATTTTCATCAACAAGTATATTCAATATAATTTTGAACAAATATGAAGATTTATCATTTAATTTTTTACTTTTAGTTAAAGATGGAACTCATTACAATGGATGTTATACGTACACTCCACCACCAAAAACGACAAGGCGGCAACTGAAGCCTCCAACGTCCGCACACTATGGATCAATTTAAGCAAATTTCTACTTTTGCCGAAGTCGCCACGCGGGGAAGCCTGTCTGCCGCCGCCCGCGCAGAGGGCGTCGCACCAGCGATGATAGGGCGCCGCCTGGATGCGCTGGAAGAACGTCTAGGCGTCAAACTTTTGCAGCGCACCACACGCAAGATTGCTTTGACCAACGAGGGGGCCGCATTTCTT
>JAGWUK010000422.1 GCA_028868455.1 Burkholderiales bacterium
TGCCAATTGCCTAATTCTGCCGGTAAATCCCGCCATGGCGAGCTGGTGCGAACTATCCAAAGAACGGCTTCAATCAATAGCCGGTTATCTTGCCCTGACCGACCTTTATCTCCCGCCTTACCAGGCAACAAGGGTGCTAATTTCTGCCACTGGTCATCGCGTAATATCTTACGTACTGAACTCATTTCGGTATCTCATACTTCAAATACCGAATGTAAACACATTTCTCTAAATGTTAACAGCCCCTAATAGATAAAGCGTAAATGAATTTGCAGAGCACTTAATTATGCATTTGCATATACCCTGTATTATTGCAACAACTACTGATACTATCTATTTTCTCTTTCCACTCTCCTTAATCCTTCGGCGATATTATTCATCTCATGGAAATATTGGTGACCAACAGCGAAGTGATGCAATGGGAGCAGGAGTTGCCAGCGCTGCAAGGTATTGCGCGGTTGAATATGCTGACCAGACTGGCCTGGCATCAGTGTCAGCGTGATACTCCTCGTGCACTGGCTCTGGCGGATGAAGCCTGCGAACTGATCGATAGTTTCCCTTCGCCTTACTTTAATCAGCAATCTCTGGATTTGACGAGCGCCCGGATCCAATTGACGCGCGCTGAAGCGGCGTGGTTGTACGGTGATCTTGCCCTGTCCGAACAAACGCTCAGGTCGACATTAGAAAAAATGTCGGCATTAAGTGGTACGGAATTTTCTGAAATTTGTGCCGATGCCCATTATTTGCTTGCCTGCATTGCCTCGCAAAGAGGGGATGTTGAAGCAATTGAATCAGAAATCCTGTCGGCGTCGCATTTTGCCAGCGATAGCGGCGACCTGAAACGTGAAACCGTGGCGCAGGCTTTTCTGGCAAATCAGACTGTTTTACGTGACCTGCCTTTGGCCATTCAACAATGGGGTGAGCGATTTAGTCCTATCCACGAAACACAGCATCCTGTTATCGCCAGCTACATCAATGAATTTTTAATTTATACAGCGACGCTATCAAGCGATTTTGGACATGCTGCAGCGTATGGCATTCAAGTCTATGAATTTGCGCTGTTGTATGGACAAAAACAGCGTGCAATTAAAGTTGCCAACAATATTGGCGACGCCTTTAATAGCCTGAACGATCATCAGGCAGCATTGCAGTGGATGCAGGCCGGGCATGATCTGGCGCGCGAGACCAATTGGCCGAACAGTATTGCCAATTGCCTTGTGCAGATGTCTGAAACCTTGCGCCGTTTGGGGCGCCTTGACGCCGCGAAAAAAATGCTGGAAGAAGTATTGCCGATTTTGGCAAAAGTGCCGGGCTCGCGGACGCATATGCTGGCCCTGCGTTACCTCGGCGATTTGTTGCTGGATCAGGGTGAGTATGAGATTGCCTTAAAAAGTTTTGCCAGCCTTAAAGATTGGTCAGACGAAAAAAATCAATTGGATTTTCGTATCGGATCGCGTCGTGGTTATGCACATGTATTGTCTTTGCTCGGGCAGCCGACTGAGGCTCTGGTGGCTGCGCATGAAGCGTTGGTGCTGGCGATCGACAGTAAAGACAGTTACCGTTATGTGGACGTTAATCGCGTTCTGGCGGCAATTCATATGCGCCATGCGCTACCAGCGCCTGAAGGCATGATCGCATTGACGGCCCCTTTGCATTATTTGCGGATGGCGTTGCAGGCGGCGGAAGGTATCAGTGGATATCACATTCCCGGCGATTTACTGGAAGAGATTGCCGATGCCGAAGCCGAGAACGGAAATTATCAAGAGGCATTTCGTTTTAGCCGGATGGCAATTGCAGCGCGTGAAGCAATACATAATCAGGAAGTGACGAACCGTGCCAACGCAATGGAAGTAAGCCGACAGACGGAGCGCATGCGGGCAGAAAGTGCGCATTTACGGCAATTGGCGACTGCCGAGGCCGAACGCGCCGAATTGTTGTCGCAGACCAGCGCGATTCTGGAGCGGCTGGGGGCTATTGGCCAGGAAATTACCGCCAGTCTGGACGCTGCGGCGGTTTTTGAGGCACTGAACAGGCATGTACATGGCTTGCTGCATGTAACTGCGTTTGTGATTTATCTGATGGACAGTGACGAACAAAGCATGACCTCCGCGTTCGGCGTTGAAAATGGTGAGAAGATCGAACCGGATACGGTATTGATGTCGAGTACCGTGTCGAATTCTGTTCGTTGCGTCAAAGAATGCAGGGAGATTTTGATTGATACCTCTCCTGATGAAGAAGTGCCGGGCCTGATTCCTGGGACTGAAAAAGTCCTCAGTATGTTATTTGCGCCCTTAACTATCGGCGACAGAATTCTTGGTGTCATGACAATTCAGTCATCCAAAGAACATGCTTATGGCGATAGAGAAAGAATGATTTTCCGCTCTTTATGTGCCTATGGCGCGATTGCTATGAGTAACGCCGATGCCTACTTGCGCCTGAAGCAGACGCAAGAGCATTTGTTGGCGCAAGAAAAACTGGCGGCGCTGGGCTCTTTGGTCGCCGGTGTGGCGCATGAGCTCAACACGCCTATTGGCAATTGCTTATTGGTGGCAAGTACTCTGCAAGACGGGACCAAAGGCGTCATCAGAAAGCTGGAGCAACAAAACCTGCGCCGTTCTGAATTAACGCATTATTGCAATGAGGTGCAGACGTCGTCAGACATCATGATGCGTAGCCTGAGTAGTGCTGCGACATTGGTAAGTAGTTTTAAGCAGGTTGCCGTTGACCGTACTTCTGAACATCGGCGCGAATTCGATTTAAAGCAGGTGCTGCAAGACATTATTGCCACCTTGAATATCCGGATTGGTCACGCAGGGCATACCTTGCGTATGGATGTGCCGGCCAATATCCACATGGACAGTTATCCCGGTTCGTTAGGGCAGGTAATTACGAATTTGGTGGAGAATGCCATTCTGCATGCGTTTGAAAGTGGGAAAAACGGTGTCATGACCCTGACTGCTGCGCAGCCAGATGTTAAGCGCGTATTGATCCAATTCTCAGACGATGGCGTTGGATTTCCGAGCAAAATCTCAAACGTATTTTTGATCCTTTTTTCACAACGAAGCTTGGTCAGGGGGGGAGTGGGCTTGGTTTAAATATATCCAGCAATATCGTGACGTCCATTTTGCATGGGCATTTACGTGTGACGAGTCAGGTGGATACAGGGACAATATTTTTTCTGGATTTGCCTTTGAACGTGTAGTTATGAATTTTGATGAGAAAAATCACATAAATATATGATTGCTAATGGATTTGTCGGAACGTATTCTTAGAACACGAATGGCGGGTGATTTTTTGACTGTTGTTTTGCCTATTGGATAGCCTTACTTTTTCTGAAGAATGCTTGAAATTCCGATTGGAATAACATATTGTGCAATGCACCAAAAATAACAAGGTACGCAATTGGCTAATCAACACACGAAAAGCAGCGTTGCTGCATTAACTTTAGCTGCCGTCGGTATCGTATACGGTGACATTGGCACTAGTCCTCTTTACACGATGAAAGAGGTATTTTCTAAAGAACACGGCCTACCATTAAATGAGGCAAATATATTTGGTGTAGTTTCGTTGATATTTTGGGGACTACTTTTGATTGTTGCGATCAAATATGTAACCTTAATTT
>JAGWUK010000012.1 GCA_028868455.1 Burkholderiales bacterium
GGTAGCTTGCTACCCATGCAGCAGGGAGAAAACATCCTCCCTGTTGTGCAGAATAAAAAAACCACCGCTGAAAACGGTGGTTTTTTTTCCGACAGAACTAGCCACGACAATTCAAAATATTGACAAAATTAGTGATCTTTTCCGCATCACCGAGAATGATCATAGGTGGCTGATCAGAAAAAAATTCCATAGTACTTACGCAAAACCTCCTCAGCAGCGTTATAGCTCCTCGTCGTACGATGTGTACTGCCTTCGTCGCTATACCTTGCTGGAACGATTTTGCGTAAGACCTTTTCCAATCAGTTTCCCCGTACCTGACTCGCAAAATTTTGAGCCAGAGAACCCTAAACTAAACCGCCTTCTTGGCGACCAGTGTCAAGATGTCGTAAGACGCGACCAGTTCATTGTCCTGATTGGTCACTTCCACATCCCAAGCGACGACACCCTGACCAACGCCGTTGACGTCTTTTTTCTGACGATCAATCTTGCGCTTGCATGTCAGGCGGGCGCGGATGGTGTCGCCTATGCCGACTGGTTTAACAAAACGCAAAGTGTCCAGACCGTAGTTGGCCAGCACCGGGCCAGGCGCGGGTGAGACGAACAAACCGGCGGCGGCTGACAAGACGAAATAACCGTGCGCGATACGCTTGCCGAATGGACTTTCTTTTGCAGCGATCTCATCAAAATGCATGTAAAAATAATCGCCAGACAATCCGCCAAAAGCACAAATATCGGCCTCGCTGACTGTACGGCGATGCGTCAATAAAGAGTCGCCGATTTGCAGGTCTTCAAAATAATGACGGAAAGGGTGAATTTCCGATTCGCGCACGGCAGCACCGCGCACATGTTCGCGCGTCACTGCTGCGAGCATGGTCGGGGATCCCTGCACGGCGGCGCGTTGCAGATAGTGTTTCACGGCACGGGCACCACCCAATTCTTCACCGCCGCCAGCACGTCCTGGTCCGCCATGCTTCAACTGCGGCAAAGGTGAGCCATGTCCCGTCGATTCTTTGGCGGCCTCGCTATCCAGAATCAACAAACGCCCGTGCCATGCCGCCATCAAAGGAATTGCCGTGGCGGCAATCTGTACGTCCTTGGTGACGAGTGACGCGACCAGGCTGCCGCGCCCTTTGGCGGCAAGTGCGATCGCTTCGGGCAAATCTGCATAGGGCATGATCGTGCTGACCGGGCCAAACGCCTCAACATCGTGGACGCGCGTATTTTCCAAAGGATTGCGGCACACGATCAAAGTCGGGGCGACAAACGCGCCGTTGGCAACGCCCTCGCCCACTGGTGCTGCGCTTTGCGCTTCGCCAAATGCGATCTGGTTACCGGCAGCCAGCACCGCAATACGTTCACGCACGTCATGCTGTTGCGCCTTGGATGCCAGCGGCCCCATGCGCACACCTTCAACGCGCGGATCGCCGATCGTTATTTTCGCCAGACGCGCACTGATTTTTTCGGCGACGAGTTCCAGCAAAGTTTGCGGCACCAGAACGCGGCGAATTGCCGTGCATTTCTGTCCGGCTTTGGTGGTCATTTCACGCACGACTTCTTTCACAAACAAGTCGAACTCTTCGTCGTCCGGTGTCACATCGGGCCCGAGTATCGCGCAATTCAGGGAATCGGCTTCCGCCGTGAATGGGATAGAGCGCTGCACCAAATTTTGATTCGCCTTGAGCTTGGCGGCAGTATCCGCCGATCCGGTAAAGGTCACCAGATCGCTTTCTTCGAGTCGATCCAGCAAATCGCCGGTAGAACCAATGACTAATTGCAGACTGCCGGCCGGCAGCAATCCAGATGCATCGATCTGTCGCAGCAGAGCTTCGGTCAGATAACTGGTCGCGCTGGCGGGCTTGACGATGCAAGGCATGCCGGCCAGGAAAGTCGGAGCAAATTTTTCCAGCAAACCCCAGACCGGAAAATTAAATGCATTGATGTGCACAGCAACGCCGCCACGTGGAACGAGGATGTGCGTGCCGGAAAAATGTCCCTGCTTACCGAGCGGAAATGCCGGGCCTTCGTGAAAGACGTTCCCGGACGGGAATTCATTCGTTCCTATGCTGGCATACGCAAACAAGGTTCCGGCGCCGCCTTCGATATCAATCCAGCTGTCGTTGCGGGTGGCGCCTGTCTGCACGGAGATCGCGTACAGTTCTTCTTTGTGTTCATTGAGATATTTGGCCAGGCTGCGCAAGATGGCTGCGCGTTGCTGAAAATCCAGCACCAATAAATTTTTAATGCCTTGTTGGCGGGCGAATTGCAGCGCAGCAGCGAAGTCGATTTGTTCCGCATGCGTATGATAAATCACGCTGCCATCAATGGCGTTGTGCAAAGGCTGGGCAGCCTCTTTGCCAAACCACTGACCGGCAATATAGCTTTGCAGAGTTTTCATGGGTATTGTCTTCCTTGGTAAATCCGCAGAACTGGCTTGCACGACCTGGCATCGGTGATGCGCTCAATAGGCAAGGCGTGGTTCTGCTTATGGTTTATTTGGTTTCTGATTTCGGTTGGTAATGCGGCACCGAACTGTCGCGTAACATATGCGGACGATCGGGTTCGACTTCGGTCAGCGCCTCGACTTCGTGCATGCTTTCCAGCGAACGACGCGTCAGTGTGTGGTACTCCGCCGTGCCTCTGGTTTTCCACGCTACTTCTTCTTCGCTGAGGCTGCGCAAGACACGCGCCGGTGCGCCAACCACCAGACTGCGTGCCGGCACCTCCATACCTGCTTTGACGAATGCCATTGCGGCGACGATGCATTCTTCGCCGATGATGGCGTTATCCATGATCACGGCATTCATCCCGACCATCGCGTTTTTGCCTATGCGACAGCCATGCAGCACCGCGCCGTGGCCGATGTGTCCGTCTTCACCGACCACTGTTTCGCTACCGGGAAAACCATGCATGACGCAGGTGTCCTGAATGTTTGCGCCGCGCTCCAGCACCAGCCGGCCGAAATCACCGCGCAGCGAAGCGGAAGGCCCCACGTAGCAATCCGGGCCAATGATCACATCGCCGATCAGCGTGGCGCTGGGATGCACATACGCCGTCGGATGCACCACCGGCGTGATGCCATCAATTGAATAGACTTTCACCATCGTCGCTCCCTGATTCGTCCTACCTGCTTATACGCGTTCGATAATCAGCGCAATACCCTGTCCTACGCCGATGCACATGGTGCACAAGGCGTAGCGACCGTTGATACGTTCCAATTGATTCAGCGCCGTGGTCACCAGTCGCGCGCCCGATGCGCCGAGCGGATGACCGATGGCAATTGCGCCGCCATTCGGATTGACATGCGCCGCATCGTCAGCCAGACCCAGATCGCGGGTCACGGCCAGCGCTTGCGCAGCAAAGGCTTCGTTGAGTTCAATCACGTCCATCTGCGCCAGATTGAGACCAGTCTGCGCCAGCACTTTGCGGCTGGCCGGGGACGGGCCAAAACCCATGATGCGTGGCGCCAGACCGGCTGTCGCCATGCCGACGATACGCGCACGCGGTTGCAAACCAAATTGTCTGGCCGCGTCGGCCGATGCGATCAGCACGGCACAGGCGCCGTCATTGACGCCGGAAGCATTGCCGGCAGTGACTGTACCGTCACCTCTGACGACGCCTTTTAAACGGGCCAGCATGGCGATGTCGGTATCCGGGCGCGGATGCTCATCGGTGCTGAATTGTTTCGGCTCACCTTTTTTCTGCGGAATCGTCACCGGGACAATTTCATTGTCAAAAAAACCGGCTGCCTGCGCTGCCGCCCAGCGTTGCTGACTGCGAATCGCAAACGCATCCTGATCGGCACGATTGATGTGAAATTCCTGCGCGACATTTTCTGCGGTCTCTGGCATGGAATCGATACCGAAAGCAGATTTCATCAGGGGATTGACGAAGCGCCAGCCTATCGTCGTATCTTCAATTTTTGGGGTACGTGAAAATGCGCTGTCGGCTTTGGCCATGACAAACGGTGCGCGCGTCATGCTTTCCACACCGCCAGCGATGATCAGTTGTGCTTCGCCAGATTTGATCGCGCGCGCGCCGATACCGATGGCATCCAGGCTGGAGCCGCACAAACGATTAATCGTATTGGCTGGCACCTCGACCGGCAGACCGGCCAGCAAAGCCGCCATGCGGCCAACGTTGCGATTGTCTTCGCCCGCCTGATTGGCGCAACCGTAATACACATCGTCCAGCGCTTTCCAGTCCACGCCGGGATTTCTTTCCATCAGCGCCTTGATCGGCAAGGCCGCCAGATCGTCGGTGCGCACACCGGCCAGCGCGCCGCCGTATCGTCCGAAAGGGGTACGTATCGCATCACATATCCATGCATCCATTGTTGCTCCTGTTTTTCATGAAAAAACGCATAAGCTGCCCGGCGCAGTGCTTTACTTTGCTGCTCAGTTTTGCGTTTTCGCTGTTCGATTAATATAAGAATCCGATTTTTAAAATGACCAATGCGCTAACGAACACAGCAAACATACAGCGTTATTAAACACTGTTTTTAGGGCGCTTATCGATCACGCGTTTTGCTTTGCCAACGCTGGTGCGCTCAATGCTGTTCGCGGCCAATACCCGGACTTTGCTGCTGACCCCGATGAAGGTTTTAATCTGATGCTGCAGCTCGCGATTCAAGGCTTCCATCTCGATTTCTGACAAACGACCAGAGACTTCGGGACGCAGCTCAGCAATGATGTCGAGTTTGTCCATGTGATTTTCACGCGTCACGACGAGCTGGTATTGCGGCGCCAGTTGCGGATGCTTCAGCAACAATTCTTCGACCTGGCTGGGGAACAGATTGACGCCACGGATAATCAGCATATCGTCGGAACGACCGGTGATTTTTCCCATACGACGCATGGAGCGCGAGGTCGGTGGCAACAAGCGTGTCAGATCACGGGTGCGGTAACGGATTACAGGGAAAGCCTGTTTGCTCAGTGAGGTAAAGACAAGCTCGCCCTCTTCGCCATCGGCCACGACTTCACCCGTTTCCGGGTTGATGATTTCGGGATAAAAATGGTCTTCCCAGATGACCGGGCCGTCTTTGCTTTCTATGCATTCGCAGGCAACGCCCGGCCCCATGACTTCGGACAGGCCGTAGATATCCATCGCGTCGATTCCGGCGCGGCTTTCGATTTCTCCGCGCATCGCGTCGGTCCAGGGTTCGGCGCCGAAGATGCCGATCTTCAGCGAGCTTTCGGCGATATCGAGTCCCTGGCGCGCAAATTCTTCAATGATGTTCAGCATGTACGACGGCGTCACCATGATGATGGATGGCTTGAAATCCTGTATCAGCTGTACTTGTTTTTCTGTTTGTCCGCCAGACATCGGGATCACCGTGCATCCCAGACGCTCGGCGCCATAATGCGCACCCAGTCCGCCGGTAAACAGGCCATAGCCATACGAGATATGCACCATGTCGCCAGGGCGTCCGCCAGCTGCGCGGATGGAGCGTGCCACCAGTCCGGCCCAGGTATCAATGTCTTCCTTGGTATAACCGACCACGGTGGGCTTGCCAGTGGTGCCACTGGATGCATGGATGCGTGCCACCTGTTCACGCGGCACGGCAAACATGCCAAACGGGTAGTTGTCGCGTAATTCTTTTTTTCCGGTAAACGGAAACTTCGCCAGATCCGCGAGGCATTTCAAATCGTCCGGATGCACGCCGGCAGCATCGAATGCGGCGCGATAATGCGGAACATTTTGGTACGCGTGGCTCAGCGACCATTTCAATCGCTGCAACTGCAAAGCCTGCAATTCATCCCTGCTGGCGGTTTCTATCGGTTCCAAATCCTTGCGGTCGGGAATACGGCTGGTCATCATGGTCTCCTCAGAACGAAGTCGTTGAGTTTGGGTCAGTGAATAATTCTTGTCGGTCAGTTTTCAATCAATTTAATTTTTAAAACCAGGCAGGCCGGAGTCGCTTATTTCATGCGGCTTTCCAGCCACTTCGCCCGCAAAGGCGCATGGATAGTGCGTTCCAGGCATGCCGGTTTTTAAGATTATTCTGCATGTGCGGAAGCTTCAGGTGCTGGAATGATTTCGCCTTTGATTTTGTGCGATTTCCCACGGAACATCGCGATCTGGTGGCCATCCTGATTGCGCAGCTCGACATCGTAGATACCGGTGCGACCGCTCAAGACCTGCTCTCTTGCGATGGCAGTGATGAGATCGCCCTCGCGACCCGGCGCCAGATATTCGATGCTGCACCCGGCAGCCACCGTGGCATGATTGCGGCTATTGCAGGCAAAGGCGAAAGCGCTGTCGGCGAGCGCAAACAAAAATCCGCCATGACAAGTCTGATGGCCGTTCAACATGTCTTTGCGAACGCGCATACGCAGAGTCGCCTCGCCCGGTGCGACGGCGACGATTTCCATGCCAAGACCGCGCGTGGCCGCATCATTGGCGTACATCGCCTCGGCGCAGGCTGCCGCCAGTTTTTGCGGATCATTGAACAAATTGTCAGTCATAAAATTTCCTTCCGCTGCATTTTTTACGTTGCAGCAACGGCGATATGCGATAACGGTCTTCGCCGTACCACGCCGCCATGTGCTGCAATACATTCACGATACGGGCGACGCCAATCGCATCGGCCCACTGCAAAGGACCACGCGGATAATTAACGCCTTTTTGCATCGCGGTATCCACCGCGGCGACATCACAGACGCCCTGATTCACCGCATCTGCCGCTTCATTGGCCAGCATCGCCACGGTGCGCATGACGACCATACCTGCCACGTCATCCATGCAGGTCACTGCATAGCCTGCTGCCTGCAAAGCGCCGATCACCGCTTGCCGTGCGGACGGATGACACTGATCGGCCACGGCCAGCACCACGCGTTTGGCACTTAAAAAATCCAGTGCCAGATCCAGCACGATGGTGTTGGCGAACTGCGCATGATGTGCACGCTGCGTCGCGGTGCGGCCATCGCACAGATACACGCGCGCATCGCCACAGCTAAACAGAATTTCATCGTCATCATCGGTCGCCGCAACCAGCGTCATGCCCGCATTGGAAAAGCGTTCTGCCAGTGCAGAAGTCACGACGCAATCGCCGCGCATGGCCACTTGCGCCGGGGCGTCTTGTGCGGCTTCCGATGCGCCTTGCGGCATGACTGCATCTTCACCGTAGTGATAAAAACCGCGCCCGCTTTTTTTGCCTAGATAGCCTGCGCTCAATAACTCTTGCTGCAGCAGCGAAGGTGTAAAACGCGGATCGTTGAAGTAAGCCTGATACACCGTGTTGGTGACCGCAAAATTGACATCGTGGCCGATCATGTCCATCAACTCAAATGGCCCCATGCGAAATCCGCCGGATTCGCGCATGATCAGATCAATCGTGGCGGGGTCGGCGGCCTGTTCATTCAACAGACGCAAGGCTTCGGCGTAATACGGTCTGGCCACGCGATTCACGATAAAACCCGGCGTCGATTTTGCATGCACAGGATTTTTTCCCCAATCCTGCGCCGTGGCGTATAACTGGTCGGCAACGGCTTGTTCAGTCGCCAGACCGCGAATAATTTCCACCAGTGCCATCAAGGGCACGGGATTAAAAAAGTGCATGCCGACAAAACGGCCAGGCAAGCGTAATTTGGCCGCCAGCGCGGTGATAGAGATGGATGAGGTATTCGAGGCAAGGATGCAATCGTCGGCGACGATGTTTTCCAGCTCGGCAAACAAAGCTTGCTTGATGCCCAGATTTTCTACGATCGCTTCGATCACCAGACCGGCCTTGGACAATTGCTGTAAGTCGCTGGCGAGATGCAGCCTTTTTGACGATGCTTGCGCCAGATCAAAGGACATTTTTCCTTTTTCTGCCAACATAGTGAAAGTGCGATGAATACCTGCAATCGCCTTCTCTGCCGCCTCTGTGCGGGTGTCATACAGCACAACCTGATGGCCTGCCGCAGCGGCGATCTGGGCTATGCCTGCGCCCATTGCGCCGCCGCCAACGACGGCGACTTGCGTCTCCTTTGTTATTCCACTCATTTGTGTTTGTGCTCCGATTTTATATTCTGATTTTATGTTTTGATTGCATGAGGACTTGCGCAAAATCGTCCCGGTGGCGCGATACTTCCTCGTCGTAGTTTTTACGATCCTATGAAATGCGGTGCGCGCTTTTCCATAAAGGCATTCACACCTTCGCGATAATCTTTGCTGTTACCCAGCTCACGCATATAACCTGTTTCCAATGCCAGTTGCTGTTCCAGCGAATTGCCTGCACTGGCGTAGATCGCCTGCTTGGTCAATGTCAGGCCCTTGGTTGGCGCGGTGGCGAAATGCTTTGCGAGTTTCAGGGTTTCTGCAGCCAGTTGCTCATCGTCCACGCATTTCCAGATCAGGCCCCATTCTTCTGCCTGCGTTGCTGTGATTTTTTCGCCCAGCATGGCCGCCCCCATTGCACGGGCGGTTCCCAGCGCGCGTGGCAGGAAATACGTGCCGCCCGTATCGGGAATTAAACCGAGACGGCAAAAGACTTCAACAAAACTGGCGGAACGCGCCGCCAGAACGATGTCGCAGGCGAGTGGAATATTTGCCCCGGCACCGGCCGCAACGCCATTCACGGCACAGATCACCGGCATTGGTAAAGCCCGCAATGCCAGTACCAGCGGTGCATAATATTTTTCCACCGATTCACCAAGATCAACGGCAGCACCGCCTGGCGACACCGCGCGGTCACCGAGGTCTTGCCCGGCGCAAAATCCCCGGCCGGCGCCGGTCAGCACCAGCACGCGCACAGTCCCATCGGCACGCAGACGCGCTAAGGCATCCTGAATTTCCAGATGCATCGCCACCGTAAAGCTATTGAGCTTGTCGGGCCGGTTTAAGGTCAGTTGAGCGATGCCATCTTCGATGTGAAACAAAATGTTGTCATACGCCATATCAGTTCTCGCTATCAAAATCCAATACAACTCGGTCGGTTACCGGAAAACTCTGGCAGGTCAGCACAAATCCGCGCGCCACTTCGTAGTCTTCCAGTGCGTAGTTGATATCCATATCCACCTTGCCTTCGGTCACTTTGGAACGGCAAGTGGAACAGACGCCCCCCTTGCAAGAGTAACGCATATCCAGTCCGAGCTTCAGCGCTGCATCGAGGATCGATTCCTTATCCTTGTCCATGGAAAAATTGACGTGATTACCGTCCATGATCAACGTGACCTCGCAGGCAGAACGGCCAAACAAAGGACGGTCACCGGCGACATGCTGATGCTTGGGAATGCTGGCAGCAAACAATTCAACCTTGATGTTTTCCTTAGGCATGCCGTGCGCTTGCAAGGTGGCGGAAACGGCGTGCATCATTTCTTCCGGTCCGCAGATAAAGGCGGTATCGATATCGTCCAGACGTATCCAGTGCGCCAGCAATTGCTCACATTTTTCGGCAGTGATGCGGCCATTAAACAAGCCGATGTCCTGCTGCTCGCGACTCATCACATAGACCAGATTCAGGCGTCCCAAGAATCGGTCTTTCAGCTCGGCCAGTTGCTCTTTGAAAATTACGGTCGACGAGGCACGATTGCCATACACCAGCGTGAACTGACTTTGCGGCTCGGCCAGCAAAGTCGTCTTGATGATGGACAAAATCGGCGTAATACCGCTGCCGGCGGCAAACGCCAGATAATGCTTTTGATTGTCCGCAGAAAGCGGCACATTGAAATGTCCCATAGGCGGCATGACATCCAGCGTCGCTCCGGCCTGCAGCGTATCATTGGCCCAGCTGGAAAACGCTCCGCCCGGCACACGTTTGATGGCAACGCGCAGTTCTCCTTCCTGCACGCCGGAACAAATCGAATACGAGCGTCGCACATCTTCGCCATTGATCTGGGTACGCAAGGTCAGATGCTGCCCCTGCGTATAGTGATACGCGTCCTGCAACTCTGCCGGAACGGCAAAGCTCACCAGGACGGCGTCGCGCGTTTCCTTGCTGACCTGGCGCACGGTCAATGAATGGAATTTACTCATCTTGCTTGGTCTCCGTTATTGGAAAGCGCCACAATCAAGGTCGCGGACGCAGGCAATTTCTTTCCCCTTTGTCCGGCCGTTTTGCAGCGGCAGCGTTCCTGTTTATTCTGTGTTTCTTTCCCTGCGCTACGGTGCTTTGTAATCACCAACGCACAGCAGCTTCGTTCGCCCGCCTTGCCTGACCGGGTGGCATCTGGTCAATGACATTTAAAGTAGTCAAAAGGCTCAAGACAGCTCTGGCATTTATACAGCGCTTTGCAGGCAGTCGAACCGAACTGACTGACCAGCCGCGTTTCCAGTGAGCCGCATTGCGGACAAGGCACCACCGGATCGCTGATCGTATGGCGGCGTATACCGCTGATATCAATCACCTGTTGCACCGGTGGCGCAATGCCATAGCCTTGCAGTTTTTGCTTGCCCGATTCGCTCATCCAGTCGGTGCTCCAGGCCGGTGACAACTGTGTTTCCAGCTGCACCAGATGGATATCATGCGCGTGCAATATCTCGGCAATGCCCTCGGCGATGACCTGCATGGCCGGGCAACCGGAATACGTCGGCGTAATGGTGATGATGCATGTCGCACCTTCGTCATTTTCCTGCCAGCGTATGTCGCGCACGATACCCAGATCAATGACCGAAATCACCGGGATTTCCGGATCCGGTACTTGCTGCAACCATTCACGTATCTGGCCGACATCCGGCAGCCTGTTACCGCTTGCCGACGTCGTCGCTTGATGCTGGGTCGTTGTCATATCAGCCGCCCTGTCTTTTGTGTTTTCTTGGTGTCACCACTGCGCACCGGGATAAGCGCGCTGCAAAAACTGCATTTCCGCCAGGATGTAACCCATGTGCTCGGTATGCACGCCCTGCTTGCCGCCCTGTTGCATCCACGCATCCGGCGCTGGCAGGCGCAATGTCGCTTCGCTCAGCACTTCGGCCAGATGCGCATCCCAGGCGGATTTCAGTCGTGCGGGCAATGGGCCGATACCTTGTTCTGCGATGCGGGTTTCCAGTGCATCGGCCTGAAACATCTCGCCGGTAAAGCGCCAGATTTCATCCAGCGCAGTCTGCATTTTTTGATGGCTGAGCTCGGTGCCGTCACCCAGCCGCACCACCAGATCGCCGCTGCGACGCAAATGGTAGGAAACTTCTTTCAGCGATTTTTCGGCGATTTCTGCGATCCGCGCATCGGATGAGGTACACAAGGATTTCAGCAAAAAATAATGCCAGGTATCGAACAGAAATTGCCGCATCAGCGTGTCGGCATAATTGCCGTTCGGCTGCTCGACCAGCAAAAGATTGTGGAAATCCTGCGCATCGCGCAAATACGCCAGATCGTCTTCACTGCGCCCCTTGCCTTCGATTTCTGCTGCATAGGCATACCAGAGCCGTGCCTGACCAATCAGATCCAGCGCGACATTGGTCAGCGCCATGTCTTCTTCCAGCGCTGGCCCTTTGCCACACCACTGCGTCAGACGCTGACTCAGGATCAGTACATTGTCTGCCAGCCGCGTCACATATTGAAAAGTATCATTCGACATACATCGTCTCCATTACTGCGATTACAGATTTTTGACTTCTTCCGGCATAGGGAAGAAAGTCGGGTGGCGGTAAACCTTGCTGTTCGACGGTTCAAACAGCGCTTCTTTATCGCCGGGGCTGCTGGCTGTAATGTCTGCGGCGCGCACCACCCAGATGCTGATGCCTTCATTGCGGCGGGTATACACATCGCGCGCATTGTTGATCGCCATTTCGGCATCCGGCGCATGCAGGCTGCCTACATGCTTATGCGCCAGGCCGTGTTGGCTGCGAATAAAAATTTCCCATAATGGCCATTCTTTGCTCATTGTCTTGTCTCCTGATCGTTATTCATTGTTGCTGCGCTATGCATGGGTTGACGCTTTCCGGTTTTCCCGAGGCGGCGTGCAACCGGTTAAAAGCATTCATTGCGGCGCTCTCCGTCGCAACGATGTCATGCGCGAATTACGCTGCCTTTTTGCTCGCCTGTTTGTCGGCGTGCGCCACCAGCGCATCGCGGAACCACTCGCCATCGTCATAGGCCTTGACGCGGGTACGCAGACGTTCGCGATTGCATGGCCCGTTACCTTTGAGCACCTGATGAAATTCTTCCCAGTTGATTTCGCCAAAATCGTAATGACCGCGCGCTTCGTTCCACTTGATCGCCGGGTCGGGCAATTCCAGCCCCAGATGCTCGATTTGCGGCACGGTCTGATCGACCATGCGCTGACGCAGCTCGTCGTTGGAAAATAATTTGATACGCCATTGCGCCGATTGCGCACTATTCACCGATGCCGCATCCGAAGGGCCGAACATCATCAGCGCCGGCCACCAGAAGCGGTTCAGCGCATCCTGTGCCATTGCTTTTTGCGCAGCCGTGCCTTTGCACAGCGCCAGCATGATGTCGTAGCCCTGGCGTGCGTGGAAGGATTCTTCCTTGCAGACGCGTATCATGGCGCGCGAATACGGGCCGTAAGAACAGCGGCACAAAGGAATCTGATTGATGATGGCAGAACCATCCACCAGCCAGCCGATGGCACCCATATCGGCCCAGCTCAGGGTTGGATAATTAAAGATGCTGGAATACTTGGCCTTGCCGGCATGCAGATCGGCCAGCAAATCATCACGCGACACACCCAGGGTTTCGGCAGCGCTGTACAGATACAAACCGTGTCCGGCTTCGTCCTGGATCTTCGCCAGCAAAATCGCCTTGCGCTTCAGGGTCGGCGCCCGCGTGACCCAATTGCCTTCGGGTAACTGGCCAACGATTTCCGAATGCGCATGTTGCGATATCTGGCGTATCAAGGTCTTGCGATACGCGTCCGGCATCCAGTCCTTGGCTTCGATCTTGACGCCTGCGTCGATACGCTCCTGAAAGGCGCGTTCATTTGCATCCATGTCTTCCGCTGTGCGGACTTTGCTCAAGCCTGTCTCGACTAGCTGTGCATACATATTTTTCTCCTCAAACTACCGTAAGCCCGGGCACCTGGAAACATCCGCGCCCCATGCGGGTTTTTATTGTAGGGCGAACGCAAAGCCAGTCCGGTACCTTATGCCGCCACATCACCCTGACGTGCCAGATCCGTTTTGCGTCTGCTCAAGTTGATCTACGTCAAAATTATATGATACGGTTTTTTATATGTACACATAATTTTTTGTATCACATTGAAATTGTGTATCAAATCTGCTCATGCATCCTGAGTTGTCGGTAAAATCGCAATCTTTGCCCTGAGAGCACTTCCCGCTCTTAGCAGATTAGTAGCCAATTCCCGCCATGCAAAGCACATTAAAAATCCACGAGTGGATCAACGAATTTATGGAGGCTCATCCTCCGCGCGCCAAATCGCTGGTTATGACCTTGTTCGGCGACGCCATCGATCCGCATGGCGGCGCGGTCTGGCTGGGCAGTCTGATTGCCTTGCTGGGGCAGTTTGGGATTTCTGATCGGCTGGTCAGAACCAGCGTCTTTCGCCTGACAGAAGAAGGCTGGCTGGAAGCCACACGCGATGGCCGCCGCAGCAGCTATCAACTGGCCGCCGCGACATTCCAGCGGTTTCAACGCGCCTATCGCCGCATCTACACGCCCAGCAATCTGCACTGGGATGGCAACTGGACGCTGGTGTTTTGTTCCACCAATGAATTAACCGCTGCCCAGCGCGGCCTGCTGAAAAAAGAATTATTGTGGGAAGGGTATTGCCAGGTCAGTCAGGGCGTATTCGCGCACCCGCTGGCTGATCCGGTAGTGCTGGAAGAAATCATTCAACGCACCCACCTGCCCCAGCAACTGTTCGCCTGCCGCGCCATTGATCTCAAAGGCGTCAGTCAGCGCCCGCTCAGCGAGTTGATCCATACCGAATGGGAACTGGAAAGCGTTAATCAAAATTACCGGCAATTCATCCAGCAATTCACGCCCCTGCTGAATCTGCTGCGCGATACCGAGCTTGATGGCCGATCTGCGTTGATGATAAGAACATTGCTGATCCACAGCTTCCGCCGCACACAACTGCACGATCCGCAATTACCCGTTGATCTGTTGCCGGCATCATGGGCAGGCACCGAGGCCTACACGCTATGCCATGAGCTGTATCAGGCCTGCTTTGTACAGGCAGAAGAATTCCTGATGCAGACCTTGCGTCAGGAAGACGAGCAAGTGCCGGAAGCAGCCGATTATTTCTACAAACGCTTTGGTGGACTTATTTCGTAGAACATGCCTGCAGCGCAGTATCCATGCACCTTTCCAGGGCATGCCTTCAAAACCCGCATGGATAGTGCGTTTCCGAGGACTTTTTTTTTTAAAAGACCGCAAGGCGCCGTGTTGCTTGCGTCACCAATATCCATTAACGCAACTTAGCCAATTTCAGACGCCTGCGCTGCCAGCTCAGTCAAACGCGCAATCACAAATTGCCCGACCGGAGACTGGCTGCGGCCGCGCAAGGACACGATGCCCATTTCTGAAAACATGGGCGGCGCACCGGCCAGCTCGATCAACACCAATTGCCCGGACGCGACCTCCGCACGCACCGCCGCATGGATAATCGCCAGCACCGTGTCTGACTCCAGCACTGTATGCTTGAGCGTTGCCACATCGTCGCACTCCAGAGCGAACGGCAAAGCGGTGCCCGGCGCCAGCTCCAGCAACTGCATCACACCTTCCTGAATGCGCTTTGGCAAACGCACTGTCGCCAGACCATAAGTACAAATATCCGCCGCCAGTACCTTGCCAACACGCAGCAAAGGATGATCGGCACGCACATAAAACCCGCCCAGTTGCCGCGCCAGCAGACCAATCTCCAGATCGGCATCCGGCGGCAAATCACGGACATCGGCGACAAAAAAATCCAGCTCTTCGTTGCGCAGATGCTGCGCCAGATAATCCCAGTTGTTCACCTCTACCCGTAGTCGCACGCCAGCATATCGCTGACGCAATTCCAGCATCAAGGCGGGCAGCAAAGTCGCCGCCGGAAAAGGCCCGACACCAAAGGCAAGATCGCCGAACTGGCTTTTTCTGAACAAGGCAATATCGCGTTCAAGACAGCGACTTTCAAACAATAATTTGCGCGCACGCTCAATCACCAGAATACCCGCCGGCGTCGGCGTCACCTCCATGCTGCCGCGATCAAATAGCTTGATATCCAGCTCCAGCTCCGCCGCCTGAATACTGCGACTCAGCGCCGGTTGCGACAAATGCACCCGCTCCGCAGCACGCGCAAAATTGCGCTCATCGGCCAAAGCAACGACGTGTTTAAGGCGTTTCAGATCCATATTGCTCCCGATTGAGATTCCCGGCACCGACATCACAGTCGCCATCTAAGGTCAGCATTGTGCATTGGCACAACGCCTGACCACAACTATTCGTCGCCAAAAACATAGCTATGGCAACCATTGCAAAATCCACAGCACACGGCTTGCAACAGAAATCTTGTCCCTGCCGGTTTGCATGTTTGCGCTTTTTAAACTAAACAGTATGTCAGGGCTAACGTCATACCGTGTCAGCGAAGTTCGCAGGCTTTGTCTTGCCACATCATCAAGCGGGCATCCTGTATCAAACTGACGCAATGGAGGACATTTCGTTCGCCCTACGTCTGCCGGAAAAATCTCGTATGCAGGAAAACAGGCATTTCCTCACTATCCACTTCTCTAAAAAGGTGTTCGATCATGAGCAAAATGAATGACATCAAAACTCTGACGGCGGCATGTCTTGCCTTGTACGCATCGTCTGCAGGCGCTGTCGAACCGATACGTGTCTGCGTGGGATTGCAAGCATCGCCGCCTTTCCTCTTTCCGAACAAAGCCGGCACCATCCAGGTGCTGATCAGCCAGGCCGCCGACCAGTTGGGAATGAAAGTCAAGTTTGAACCTATGCCATTACCAAAATGCGTAGAAGAGCTAAAAGCCGGCACCATACAAGCCTCTGCCGCCATGGGATTCACGGCAAACAACCAAACCATCGCCGTATTTCCTTTGAAAAAAAATGGCGACGCCGATCCGGCGCGGGCCGTAGGCAGCGCCCGGTCCATGATCTATCGCGCCAAAGGCAACAAAGCCAGTTGGGACGGAACGCATTTTTCAGATGTCAAACAAGCTGTGCTCTTTCCAACCGGAAACTCAGTTTTCACTGAAAAAATGAAAGCGCTAAAAACACCTTATAACGACCAGACAGCCACGTTTCCACGCAATCTCTCCAAAATGCTTGCTGGTCAGGGCGATCTCGTCATCGGATTTGAGCACGAAGGAAAATTGCGACTTGAAGAGCCTGAGTTTTCCGGCAAAATCGAGGTGCTGCCAACGCCATTCACAGAGGCGCACTATTACATGACATTCTCGAAAAAATTCTATGCAGCGAACGAAGCCCAAGTCGAGAATCTGTGGAACGCCCTGCCCAAACTAAAAACCAGCCCGGAATATCTGGCCGCCATCAAAAACATTCAATAACGCTCGACAGGCTCCCTCATCCTGCATTGACATAGCCAAGAAAAAACACCAGATGCAGCCAACGCTGTCGTCTGGTGCGTCCTCCTCATAAGACCGAACACAGCGAATCGGCTGCGGAAGTGCGTGAATTTTATGACTTTGGCAGCGTATGAATATACACACCCTCGACTGGATCAACTGGCTGCGTCCACGGCGCCAGCGCCAGCATGCGTTGCGTATCCGCTTTGCCTGCGTGCCAGCGTGCCTGAACAGTGGCAGAAGTAAAGTCGATATCCTTTAGCTGATCGTCGCCATCGATGCCAGCGGCAAGCAGTCGCGCGATGTGCATGCGGGTCTGACAGCCCCAGGCCGCCAGCGCTTTCACTTCGGCAGAATGGCGCAAATCGGCAGGCATCGCATGCGACAGCTCCGAAATAATATGGCGCAGATGGTGGATCTGCTGCTGACGCGCGATATGACTATCGGCACGGCTCGCGTAGCGGATATCCTTTTCCCTGCCGGACACCTGCCACAGGGATTCCGGCAAACCACCGTCCGGACGCCAGACGTCGGCCGCAAAAATCAAAGAACTGCGACGCGGATTATCGTCCAGTACCGCCTCGATCGGCGTATTCGAATACACCCCGCCATCCCAGTAATAATCGTCACCGACGCGCACCGCCGGAAAGGCTGGCGGCAACGCCCCCGAGGCCAGCACATGCGCAATCGAAATGGTTTCTTCGCGGCTGTCAAAATACCGCATCTCACCATTGCGCACATTCACCGCCCCCAGCGATATCCGCGTCGGCAAACGATTGAGACAATCCACATCGACCAGACTGGCAAGCGTCGCACGCAACGGTGACGTCGAATAATACGCAGCATCTTCAATACCAACGGGCGCATACGGCCCCAGCATGGCCAGAGAATTCGGCTCAAAAAACCCCGCAACGCCGGTCGTCACCGTCGACATATTCGCCATGGCTTTACTGACCGCTGGCGGGACAAATCCTGGCAAAAAACT
>JAGWUK010000423.1 GCA_028868455.1 Burkholderiales bacterium
GTAGATCAAAAAATGCGACAAAGAAGTCTGCATGGTTACACTCAAATGATATAAATCGTTTTCACAGTTTAGCAATTAGTGACAGCGCCAGGGAAAATGTTTTTGTCGCACGATTTCTGCAATGGCTCGTCAATCTTTCATCTAAAAAAACCACAATCCGACACCCCCTTGAGTCTGCTTTGCAAATGCAGGTACATTCGATGGATGCGACAAAGCGCCAGCTAGCAACTTTCAATGCGTTATAATTCGCACTCACGCTCATTGGGGAGTAGCCTGCTTCACGCAAATCGAAGCAATTGCATCAACATACTTGGCCAGCCGGCCATGGTGCAATTGATGTCAGTTTTCATTTACCTGCTTGACTGAAAACGACATTTGGCAAGACCTTTGATAGTTACACTTCCGATAACCAGGGATGGGGCGGAGTGCTGCTGTCATTGGTTATTCGTACCCTGTCCCGCATAATAAAATGGAAGCATTCTTCGTCTCTGCAGTCGCTGTCGCTGTTGGTGAAATTGGCGACAAAACTCAATTGCTGGCATTGCTGCTGGCGGCTCGTTATAAAAAACCTGTTCCCATCATAGTGGGCATTCTGTTCGCGACGTTGGCCAATCATGCCCTGGCTGGTCTGCTGGGCCAATGGGTTGCCAGTCATATTTCAACCGAATTATTGCGCTGGGCTCTGGGGTTGTCCTTCCTTGGAATTGCGGTTTGGACACTGAAACCAGACGATCTTGGGGACGAAAAGCTCAATGAAGGTCGCTACGGTATTTTCCTGCTCACCTGCGTCACTTTTTTTCTGGCAGAAATCGGTGACAAAACGCAATTGGCGACAGTTGCTCTGGCGGCCAAGTACAGCAATTTACCGCTGGTGATTGGCGGTACTACGCTGGGTATGCTGATTGCCGATGTGCCTGCAGTGTTGCTCGGTAAAATTGCCGCACCCAACTTCCCTTTCAAAACCGTGCGCTGGATCGCCGCCGGTATTTTTGCCCTGCTCGGCATAGCCGTTTTGGCTGGTTTGAATCGACATTTTCTATAAATTTTTCATGATTACAATTTATCACAACCCACGTTGCTCAAAATCCAGAGAGACACTGGCATTGATCGAGCAGATTGCAGCAGATGAACAGTTGCCCCTTGAATGCATTGAATACCTGAAAACACCGTTGACAACTGCGCAGTTAGCAGAGCTGCACCAACAATTAGGCGGCGACTTTCAGGCAATGCTGCGCAATAATGAAGACGAGTATGCGGCTTTGCACCTGGCTCAGGCCGACCAGAATACGGCGTTTACAGCAATCGTCCAGCATCCCAAATTATTACAACGCCCTATCGTTACTTATCAAGGAAAAGCAGCGATTGGCCGTCCACCAGAAAGCGTCTTATCGCTGTTTAAGAAGGTCTGAGCAGATATGAATAACTTTAAACTCGCCGCAGGCAGCCGCGTGAAATACGGATGTATTTCGACTTCCCTCTACCCGATATTTCGTCATGGCATTGCGCTGGAGACAGTGCGCCACGGGTTCGAACAAGAACCAGCCACTGCGATGCAGCCTGGTGTCATGGTCGGCGAACTGATGGCCTATTTTTCCGCCTGCGCAGCGTTTTGCAACGGCACCAGCGCGTTGCATCATAAGTACCAGGATATTCTGGGGAAATTCGTCAGCGCCTTGCAAGACAAACACGGCGAAAAGCCGGTGATGCCAGAACTGGAAGTCATCGCGTCGGAAGCTGGTCTGCCCGTGATACTGGAAATTGAACTGGGAGAAGATTGCGTGCTGGCTGCCGACGACAATTTTGTGCCAGCAGACCAGGCGGAAAAAAGCTGGAAGCTCTGGCGCAGCGGCGCGCTACAAACAGAAAATGGCATTCCGGCCAGTTGGATAAAAAAATTCTATTTTCCGCGCTTGCTCGATTATCGGGATGTAGGCACATCACGCAGCCCGCGCGTACTGGAACAGACGACGGACAGTGCCTTGATGGTAGGCGGCTTGATGCAATCCTGGCACAAGGACACACCGGCTGACTTACTGACTGCGTTCCAGAAACAATACGGACGCATCAATTTTTCGCAAAGCCACGAGTTTACCGAAACCGGACTCGAACGTTTTTTTAACCTGAACGCCATGCTGGATCCGGCGACGCGCCTGCTCAATCAGATGACGATCTGGCAGGACGTCGACGCACTGGCAAAAAAACAGCAAATCACATTGGGCTGATCAGCAGATCAGCTTAATTGGCCGGACTGCGTTTAACGAAAAACAAGGCAGTCCCGATCGCCATCAAAATTCCGCCAAAAAAACGATTCTGCCCTTTCAGCCAGCGCGGATCGCTGAAATAACGTTGCATACTGGAAGCCGCCAGAGCATAGCTGTGCATCACTATTAAATCGACGGTACACATGGTGGCGCCGAGTATCAATAACTGCGGCAACAACGGTGCCTCATGGGAAATAAATTGCGGCAAGACCGCCACCATGAAAATGATTCCCTTGGGATTAGTTGCATTGGTCAGAAACCCGATCAAAAACCGTTTGCGCAAACTGGGTAATACGGCTTGCGCAGGCATTGTCGTTTCCTCTTCCTTTACCACTTCCACACGCGCACGCCACTGATTAATGCCAAGATAAATCAGGTACAAGGCACCGATGGTTTTGACGACGCGAAAAGCCATCTCTGAGGCCATCAGAATTGAACCGACACCCGCACCGGCAATCGCCAATATCATCAACAAACCCGCTTGCAAGCCAAAGATTGTTCCGCTGGTTTTTTTGACGCCATAATTCAGTCCGTGCGACATCGACAATACCGCGCCGGAACCCGGAGAAATAGCGATAACACAAGCAGCAAAAAGAAAAGTAATCCAGGTAGCGAAAGTCATGGGTAAGCAATTCAGAAAAGAAAGGGTCTTGTATTTTAACGTGCTTACCGCAACCACGCCGTCAGCATGATCACCAGTTAGCCGCGCATCATGGCCGCCAGCAACTGACTCTTGAGGGTTTTGATCAATGCTGTTTCATCGGGCGGAACCCCCTCTTCGGCGGCAACGGCGCGGTCGGCATAAAACAGCCCTAACGGTTTTTTTTGTATCACCAGTGGCAACACAATAAAACTGCGCGCATCGGGCAACAATGCGCGGTGCCAATCCGGTAGCAGCTTCTGAATTTTCGGTGCTGTCGCATCCGAAATCATCAAATCAACGTTATTACTCATTGCCAGATGAAACAGGTCTTGCCCTGCCTTGGCAGGAAACACAAAGCCTTTTTGCCATTCAGCGTAATTTTCGCCAACAGCAACCCGGGCAACATAGCGCGCTGTCTGCAAATCGCGCAAACAGACCGTTGCAAAACGAAAACCCATGCTGCTGTACAGCGTTTCCAGCACCAGCAAGATCAGGTCATTCAGCCGGAATTGCTCGGCCGCCAGCATTTGCGTTACGTCCTGTACCCCGGCCAATAATAAATCCCTGGCATGCAGCGGTTTGCCACTGGGATGGCGCTCGTTATCCTGCATTTGCGCCGGGTCGTAGGCTTTCAGCAGGAACTCGCTGGGTACCTCATTATCATTTAATTCATCCTCACCCTCGGCGCGAATTTCTGGCATGGAGATATCCATGCTC
>JAGWUK010000424.1 GCA_028868455.1 Burkholderiales bacterium
TGGCGGCTCAGGGTTCCGGTGTGCCGGTGTCATCCGAGCCTTGATCCAGTTCCACGCGGGCTGCGCTGGCGAGTGCCTGATATTTTTTGCGGAAGGCATCCAGGGTTTCTTCTTCCAGTTCTTCCAGGTCCAGTAGCGCATTATGGGCGCCCTTGGTGGCGCGGATGAGTTCATCGAGTTTGACCTGAATCGCTTCGGTGTCGCGGTTTTGCGTATTCTGGATCAGAAACACCATCAGAAACGTAATGATGGTGGTGCCAGTATTAATCACCAGTTGCCAGGTATCGCTGAAATGAAACAATGGTCCGGTAATCACCCAGACCGCAATCACGGCCACCGCCAGCGAGAACACGCGCGGGCGCCCGCAAAAATGCGAGGCAGCTTTAGCAAAGCGGGAATACCACGAAACATTGTGCATGGATGGCCTTTCTATTGATGGCGGGGTTTGCCTGGGATGATCTGATTGTACCTGTATGGCGTGTTCGTCCGTGCCGTTCGTGGGCGTATCGGTGACTGCAATGCCAGTCTCAGGTTCAATGATGCGTAACAAGGAGGCGGAGCTTGACATGGATCTGGATAAATCACGTTTGTGTGGGTAAGTGAATATACTCCATCCTAGTATTATTTGTCATGTCATTATAAATAGAGCGATTCAGGGTGTTTTGATATATAAAATTTAGGGAGTATATATAAATACCGTCAGTGTTTTTTGTTTGACAAGCCAAAGAAAAGCGGATTTGCGCCGTGCTTCGCGCGTTTTTACGGCAATTTTTGCGCTATACTTCAGGTCTTCCAAGGAGCGCTGCGACGGGGTCTTGCTATCCTGCCAGGCTTGGAATCACCACAACCGCGCTCACGTTACTTTTTTCTACAGAAAGGAGGGCGTGATGAACGCCATCGTCTCACATACCAAATCTACCGATTCCCAGGATTTTTTCGTTGCCGATATGAGTCTGGCTGATTGGGGACATAAAGAAATCCGCATTGCCGAAACCGAAATGCCAGGCCTGATGGCGATTCGCGAAGAGTTCGCCGCCACGCAGCCGCTGAAAGGCGCTCGCATTACCGGCTCCTTGCACATGACGATCCAGACTGCGGTGCTGATCCAGACGCTGACAGCACTGGGCGCAGAAGTACGCTGGGCCTCGTGCAATATCTATTCGACACAAGACCATGCCGCTGCTGCCATCGCTTCCGACGGCACGCCGGTATTCGCGTTCAAAGGCGAAAATCTGGATGACTACTGGGAATTCACGCATCGCATTTTCGAATGGAAAAACGATGCCAGCGGCGCACCCGTGTATTCCAACATGATCCTCGATGACGGCGGCGATGCCACCTTGTTATTGCATCTCGGCACGCGCGCAGAAAAAGACATTTCTGTCCTCGCCAATCCAGGTTCCGAAGAAGAAATCTGCCTGTTCAACGCGATCAAATCGCATCTGAAAAACGAACCTGACTGGTATTCCAAGCGCCTCGCCGCAATCAAAGGCGTGACCGAAGAAACCACCACCGGCGTGCATCGTCTGTACCAGATGCATAAAGACGGCAAACTGGCTTTCCCGGCGATCAATGTCAACGACTCCGTGACTAAATCGAAATTCGATAATCTGTACGGCTGCCGCGAATCTTTGGTTGACGGCATCAAGCGCGCGACAGACGTCATGATCGCTGGCAAGGTTGCCGTCATCGTTGGTTATGGTGACGTCGGCAAAGGTTGCGCACAAGCCATGCGCGCCTTGTCGGCGCAGGTCTGGGTAACCGAAATCGATCCTATCTGCGCTCTGCAGGCAGCGATGGAAGGTTTCCGCGTTGTCACGATGGATTACGCTGCGTCACAAGGCGATATTTTCGTCACGACCACCGGCAATTACCACGTCATCAATCATGACCATATGGCGAAGATGAAAGACCAGGCCATCGTCTGCAACATCGGTCACTTCGACAACGAAATCGACGTCGCCTCGCTGAAGAAATACACCTGGGAAAACATCAAACCCCAAGTTGATCACGTGATTTTCCCTGACGGCAAACGCATCATCCTGCTGGCCGAAGGCCGCCTGGTGAATCTCGGTTGCGGTACGGGTCATCCATCGTATGTCATGAGTTCTTCGTTTGCGAACCAGACCATTGCGCAGATCGAATTGTTCCGCAATAACGAACAATATCCGGTCGGCGTCTATACCCTGCCAAAACATCTGGATGAAAAGGTCGCGCGTCTGCAATTGAAAAAACTCAATGCGCAACTGAGCGAATTGACGGATGAACAGGCTGCCTATATCGGTGTCAAAAAAGAAGGCCCTTACAAGCCAGATCATTACCGTTATTGATCATTATGGCGCTCGCATTGTTTCTATTGCATTGTGCAAATCGAAACGATGCCTGCGCCATTTAACGCGTCGTTTTGCTTTGGCCTGACGACGTCAATTATTCAGGAGAAATCTATGCGTCTCTTAGCAACCTGGCTGGTCAATGCGCTGGCATTACTGGCGATTCCATATCTGATGCATTCCGTATCCGTCGCCAGCTTTGGCACAGCTCTGCTGGTGGCGCTGGTGCTGGGCCTGGTCAATACCATCTTGCGCCCAGTGCTGGTGATTCTGACTTTGCCGGTGACGGTGCTGAGCATGGGGTTGTTTATTTTCGTGATCAACGGTCTGCTGTTCTGGGCAGTCGCCAATCTGGTTGACGGATTTCATGTCGCCGGTTTCTGGTCGGCAGTTGGCGGTGCCTTACTGTACAGCGTCATCTCCTGGACACTCACAACCTTAATTTTGCAAAAATAAGATGACGCACAATTTCAGCATAGAATTTTTTCCGCCCAAGACGGCGGAAGGCACGGAAAAATTGCGGGTCACGCGCGCCAAGCTGGCTGCGCTGCAACCGAAATATTTTTCCGTGACGTTTGGTGCTGGCGGTACCACGCAACAAGGCACGCTCGACACCGTGGTGGAAATCCGTCAGGAAGGTTACGACGCGGCACCACACCTGTCTTGTGTCGGCGGCACCAAAGCATCGATACGCCAGATTTTGCAGCAATACCAGGCACATGATATTCGTCGGCTGGTTGCCTTGCGCGGCGATTTACCGAGTGGTTACGGCATGGGCGGCGAATTCCGCTATGCCAACGAACTGGTGGAATTTATCCGCGCAGAAACTGGTGACTGGTTTCATATCGAAGTCGCGGCCTATCCCGAAATGCATCCGCAGGCACGCTCTCCGCAAGACGATTTGCAAAGCTTTGTGCGCAAAATGCAAGCGGGTGCGAATGCTGCGATCACCCAGTATTTTTACAATGCTGATGCGTATTTCCGCTTTGTCGACGAAGCGCAAAAAGCCGGCGTGACCGCGCCTATCGTGGCGGGCATCATGCCGATCACCAACAGCAGCCAGTTGCTGCGTTTTTCTGAAATGTGCGGCGCTGAAATACCGCGCTGGATACGCTTGAAACTCAGCAGCTTTGGCGACGATAGCGCTTCCATCAAAGCCTTTGGCCTCGATGTGGTCACTGCCATGTGCGAACGCCTGCTGGCAGGCGGTGCGCCGGGTCTGCATTTTTATTCCCTGAATCAGGCAGCCGCCACGACGGCCATCTGGCAAAGACTGGTTTGAACGCTGC